>JBBJOE010000052.1:0-12546 GCA_037721765.1 Thermomicrobiales bacterium | reverse complement strand
GCGGCACGACGCCGTCGTGGTTCTCGGCCGGCCGTCGAGGTGGTCACGAACCCGCAGGTTGCGACCATGTGACGCTACCGGCACGCTGGCGGCACGAGTCGACGAGACGACACCATCTGCCAGGGACAGTCGATGGCCCTCGCGCATGAGCGCTGGGGTTGGGTCGATCAGCTTGACGCCAGCGACAGCGTGGTCTCCCGTTCCGTGACCGGACGCGACGAGGGCCCGGGCGTATGCCCGGACCCTCGTGGAGACGTTTCCCTCTCGGCCCGTTGTCGGTGACTTCCATACACTGGGCGGGCGTCGTGGGCGCCGGGATGGTGGACCCACGTGTTGGGCGGAGGGACCGTCCCCGTCGATCACGCTTCAGAGCTCTCGACCACGGTCACGTCATCGTTGGACGGGTCCGTGCCGTCAGACTCCGTCGCCGCGGCGGCATCCTCGCCCTCGACGACCTCGTCCTCGACCGGCTCCGGCGCGGCTTCGGCGACCAGGCTGGCGATCACTTCGGTCTCATCGGTGATCATGGTGAGACCCGCCGGCAAGACCAGATCGCTCACCCGCAGGGAGTCACCCACCGTGAGCAGGCCAGACAGGTCCGCCTCGACCTGGGACGGGATGTTGGCGGGCAGGCCTCGCACCTCGACCTCGGTCCTGGCGGTCGAGAGGACGCCCTCGGCGTCGACGGCGACGCTGGACAGCGACACCGGCACGGACGCGTTCAACTCCTGTCGCAGGTTGGGCGCGAAGAAATCGATGTGGATCGCGTTTCCTCGCACCGGGTCGGTTTGCACCTCCCGGATGAAGACCTGGTGCTCGCCCGAATCCAACTGGAGGTGGATGAGCGTGGACTGGCCATGTGTCTGGTAGAACTTGGTGAAGGCACGGGCATCGACGCAGACGGAGACCGTCTCGGCGAGGACCGGACCGTAGACGACGCCCGGGAGCAACCCCTGGCGCCGCAGCACTTTGACTTTTTTGCCGAGCACCGTGCGTGGTACGGCCCTCAGAACGAGGTTGTCCATGGGGGTTCCCTGTCCTTACTTCCATCGACGGGCAACGGTCCGGCGGCTGGTGATCCCGTGACGGCACGAGCCCGGCCATCGACCCGGCGCGCGGCCCCATTCGGCCCGCCCGAGCGTCGCGACCGGGGAGTCTACCACGGAGCACCGATCCGGCTCGCTTCGACTGGCTGCCACGACGATCACCTTGGGATGGGTAACGCCGAGGCGCTAAGCCAACCGGCACGGGTCGTTCTCTCGACGACGGACCCCCGAGAGCGGCCGAGTGCCGAGCGTCCAGATCGTGACTAGGACGGGTCTCCCAACCGGCTTGACAGTGCCCCGGGGCCCCCGTAGCATTCGGCCACCGGACGCCGCCGTCTCGGGTAGAGAAACGGGGGTCCGGAAGGTGGAGCCCCGGAGCCGTTTCCGGCCAGACGGCCCTCGTTCGCCGGGCCGTCCCGGGACGCGGCGATCCCGATTTCTCATCCCGCTCGTCGCGAGGGAGACCCGCCGCGTCGGCGCTCCAAGGTGCGATGGGCAGCGAAGACCGGTCGATCCGACGGTTGTGGGTGAGACGACGGAAGACCTTCAGCCCCGGGGCCAACATGGCCATCGGTTCGACCACCTCGGACGAGGGAGCGACCATGGGACGATACCTGATCCGCCGCACGATCCAATCGATCTTCACGCTGGCCGCGATCAGCATCGTGATCTTCGGTATCTTGTCCCTCGCCCCGGGTGACCCACTCGGCGAATTCGCCACCAACCCCAATATCTCGCCCGCCCTCCAGGCGCAGATTCGTGAATCCCGCGGTCTCGACGACCCGGTCCACGTCCAGTACGTGTTATGGGCGAAAGCGTGGGTGACGGGCGACTGGGGTGCCTCGTTCAGTGGTGGCTCCGATGTCAAAGACTACGTGTTCGGACGGATCCCGGTGACCATCGCGGTGATTGGGTCGTCGTTCATCATCGGGTTGCTGATCGCGATCCCGATCGGCGTACTCTCCGCCGTCAAGCAGTACACCGCCTTTGACCAGGCCGCCACGACCTTCGCGTTCCTCGGGTTCAGCATCCCGACGTTTTTCTCCGGCATCGTCCTGATCTACGTGTTCAGCGTTCAACTGCACGATACCCCATTCGCCTTACCCTTCGTCTTCAATTCTCAGGTCGATGATGTCTGGGGTAATGTCAAACAGGCGATCTTGCCGGTGGCGGTCCTCGCGTTGTTCAACGCCGCTGGTCTGATGCGGTTCGTCCGGGCGTCGATGCTGGAGACCTTGAATCAGGATTATGTCAGGACGGCCCGGGCGAAAGGGCTGCGAGAGCGGTTCGTGATCCTCGCCCACGCCATGCGCAATGCCTTGATCCCGGTGGTGACCATCATCGCGCTCCAGATCCCGGGAGTGTTCGGCGGAGCGATCATCACGGAGACGATCTTCCGCATCCCCGGAATCGGCTCCGCGCTGATCACCGCGATCCAGAACGCCGACACACCGGTGGTGATGGCGATCACGTTCGGTGTCGCCGTACTCGTTGTCCTGTTCAATATCGTCGCCGATGTCCTCTATGCCCTGCTTGATCCCCGGATCGCTTACGACTGACCGACCGAGAAGCTGACCGAGGGTGGTCGTGGACGCGCCCGCGCGGGGCACTCCGACCGTTCGAGAGCCGATCCCACCAAAGGAGACCGCCATGTCGCAAGAGGCAGAGCTCAACGTCAGCAGGCGGCCCAGCGCTCCCGTCAGTTCCGAACGCGAGGGACCGCCCGCTCTGAGTCGTGAACTGGGACGTGTCCGTCACCAACGGTCGCTGTGGGGCAATGCCTGGCGGCAGTTCCGGCGCCACCGGCTCGCTATGGCTGGTACGGTGGTCTTGATGTTCCTGATCCTCGCGACCCTGATCGGTCCCCTCCTCTATGGACGGGCGATCGATATCCCCTTCGAATATATGTCGAGCCAGACGCCGAGCATGGACAACGTGCTCGGGACGGATTCCCTGGGACAGGATATCCTCGCCCGAATACTCTGGGGCGGCCGGATCTCGATCGCGGTCGGGCTCATCGCCGCCGCGGTCTCCATCGTCCTGGGCACGGCAATCGGGGCGATGTCCGGTTTCTTCGGCGGTTTCACCGATGCCCTGCTGATGCGGATCACCGACATGTTCATCAGCCTGCCCCAGTTACCCCTGCTCTTGCTGGTCTCTTTCCTCTTCAAGAACGAACTCGTCCGCCTCTTCGAAGATCGGTTCGGAGCGGGGAACCTCGGGGTCTTCGTGTTGATCGTCGCGGTGATCGGCATCTTGAACTGGATGCCGACGGCTCGTCTGGTCCGTGCCAGCTTCTTAGCCATGAAGGAGAAGGAGTTCGTCGAGGCGGCCCGGTCGATCGGGGCGACCCGCTCGAACCTGATCTTCCGCCATATCTTGCCCAATGTGTTGAGCCCGGTCATCGTCGCCGCGACCCTGGGGGTGGGACAAGCGATCATCACCGAGTCGTCGTTGTCATTCCTGGGACTCGGTTTTCCGTCCGACGTCCCGACCTGGGGCCGGATGCTCTTCGAGGCGAAGGACTATCTCCAGCTCTCGCCGCACGAATCGCTGATCCCGGGCACGATGATCTTCCTGACAGTCCTCTCGATCAACTACATGGGGGATGGCCTGCGTGACGCCCTCGACCCGCGGAAGTCGCAGTGACCGCCGAGGGCACCGGGGTACCCGCTGGCGACCCAGACGCCACCCCGTTCGAGTGGCGGGACTTCAGTCGTTTCGTTCGGGTGAGCCCGGTCGCCACCGGGTGGTTGGTCCTGTGGGGCACCTACTTCGACCAGGGTGCCCGCTCGGAGGTGTCGGGTTCCCGCCTATACGCCTCTCGCACCGGAGTGATCGAACGGGTCGCGGCGGCTGCGGCGGAGGTGACTGGCCGGACTGCCTTGGGTACCGAGGCCGAAATGCGATGCCGGCAGTGGTTCGGTGATCGCCATGGTCAGTGGTCCGGATCCGACGGTACTGGCGCCTGATCGAACCCCGCCCGTCCCGTTCGGCTTTTGTTGGAACTGGTCCGGGGAGTCAGATCGTCAACAGGCCGCGGCGGGTCGCTTTCGTTACGGCCTCGGTCCGGCTGCCGGCGTCCAGTTTGTCGAGGATCGAACCAACGTGAAATTTCACCGTGTGCTCGGTGATCGCCAGATCCCGGGCGATGGCCTTGTTGGGTGCTCCCTCAGCGATCAGGGCTAGGACTTCGAGTTCTCTCCCCGTCAGTGGCGAACTACCCCCGGCGATGCCCAGCGGAGCCGGCGTCGCCGGACGGCGAGGGCGCAGGGCCACGTCGGCCGGGTCTCCGACCACGAACCCCGCGGCGACCGCGTGGATGGCGCGGACCAGGCGGTTGGGGTCGATCTCCGGCGGCAGCAGCGCGCTTGGCCGTTCCTCGATCAGCGTGGTCCACCCGTCGACCTCGGCCGTGAGGATGACGAGGCCGCTGTCTGGCCACCGGCCGAGCAGGCTGTCCGTGGAGGGAAGAGCGGGGTCCACCATCGCCAGCAGGGTCACGTCGGGTCCCCGGCGACCGAGCCGGAGTTCCCTGTCGGCCCCGCCGGGGCCCGAACCGTCCCAGACAGCGAGTGCGGGCTCGTCGTGCACCAGCGTCCGGAGCCCGACCGCGAGCGTGGTGAATGATGAGACGACGTGGACGGTAGTCATGCTCTCCCGGATCCCGTCGATCCCTGATCGAACTGTGCGATCACCCACGGCCAGGGCCGGCGAACGGACGGCGAGCCGTTCGCGCGTCCGCTGCCCACCGGTGGCTCATCCGCGACCGTAGCATAGCCCGGTCATCCCGGACGAACCGGTGCGACGACGGGTCATCCGGGGGGACGGCGGCACTCGCCGGCGACGCCGTCCGCGGCGCCCTCTCAGGCAATGCCGTCGGCGGTGACAGTCAGAGCCAGGTGACCCGATCGTCGTCCCGCGACGCACCATCGCCGAGATGCGGCGGGTGGTGTCCGCGCCGGACCGCCGCGACGAACGCGTTGACCAGGTCGACCGGGATCGCTAACGACAGCGAGCCCCGGACCAACGTGTTGACGCCGATCACCGCCCCGACGGAGTCGAGCAATGGTCCGCCCGAGTGTCCGGGCCGGAGCCGGACGTCGGTCTGGACCAGCCATGGGCGCTCACCGGCCCCGGGTGCGGGAGAATGGTCGGTGGCGGTGATGACGCCGATGGTCAACGTGTCCCGCTCATCCCGGGGGTGCCCGGCGGCAATCGCCAGTTGGCCGGCCCGGGGCGGTGCCCGGCGTGGTTTGAGGGGCACCAGCGGTTCCCCAAGCGTCGCGATACCGGCACGATCGATCTGGAGCGCTGCCAGGTCATACCGCGGGTCGCGGCCGACGACGGTGGCCGCCATCCTTTGTCCCGCGAGGACCACGGTCGCCCCATCGCCTGGCACGACATGGTGATTGGTGATGACCAGGTCGTCCGGGTCCCAGACGATGCCGGACCCGTGCCCGCGCCCGGTTATAATCAAGGGGACCGACCGCTGGACCGATGCGCCGAACAGGCCCAGGACATCTTCGAGGACGAACGTGGCCAAGTTGGTACCGGCGATGGTCGATGTCGACATGGGCGGGTCAAGTCCTCGCGGGATGCGGGTCTCTACAGAACGTGGTTCAGGGCCGGTGCGGCGCCGGTCGCCGGGATAGGGCGTAGACCGGGGGATTGAACGGCCCGGAGGGCGGATCCGCGGCGAGCCCGAGCGAACCGACGCGGAGGTGGCCCGCGTCGCCTCGATCCCGCTGGCATCCCCGTGGTCTATGGGCGCTCGCCGATGGTCACGGTCACCGACTGGCGCTCGCCACCGCGAATGAGGTCGAGTGTCGCCTGGTCGCCCACGCCATGATCGCGCAGCGATCGTTGGAGGTCCTCGACATCCTGGACCGGGGTCCCGGCGATCGCCAGCACGAGATCACCCAACATGACGCCGGAGTGTTCGGCCGGTCCGGCCGGTTCGACGCCGACCACGAGCAGGCCGCGCGCCGGGTCGTCCTCACCGGTCCCCCTCAGGGTTGGCGGCAATGCGACGCTCTGGGCTCCGATCCCGAGGTAGGCCTGGCGGACCTTGCCGTGCTCGCGCAAGGTCCCGACGACTTGATCGATCCAGGCGTTGAGGATGGTCACGCCGCCGGAGCGGTCGAGCATCGACGTATTGAGCCCGATCATCGCCCCTTCTGCATCGACCAATGGCCCGCCCGAAAAACCGGGCAGCATCGCCACGTCGGACCGGAGGACCGACTCGCCCGGGGCATCGGCTGCCGAGCGACGTCCGCCGACGGCATTGACGATCCCGAACGACGCCATCGCGCCCGTCTCGCCCGGGCGGCCGATCGCCAGGACGAGTTGGCCGGGGCGGGGATCGCGTCCCGACCGGGTGACCGGCGAACCGGTGATCCCCTCGACGCTCAGCAGGGCCAGGTCGGAACCCGGGTCACGCCCGCGCAGGGTCGCCGGAACGCGACGGCCGTCCGGCAGTCCGACCTCGATCTCCTCGTCCCGTTCGACGATGTGATTCGCCGTGACCACCCAGCCGTCCTGGGACCAGATGACCCCGGTTCCCGGGAGGCGTCGCCGCCCGTAGACCGTGACCGTGGACTGGCTAGCCCGCTCCACCGCTGACTCCAGGTCGGTCGAGAGCCGAGCGAGGACGTTGTCCGTCATCCCTTGCCGGTGATCCATTGCCGTGTTCCTTTCACGTCGAGTTCGCGACCTATCGTCACTGCCGGGCTCTGGACCGCACCCCGGCAGGAGGTGGTCGTCCGCCGGAGCGACTCCGCCGCTGACCCGGGGCCGGATGACCGTGACGACGGCTCTCCGCTGCCGACGACTACCGTACGGGACTCTGGCACCGGTGAGAACGGCCGGAGGAGTAGGGGGCCCCTAACCATCCAGCCAGGCACGGGTTAGCGGCGAATCCAGGGCGGATACACGCCGGGTGGGTGGCATGTCGGAAATGATCGCCTCATGGGATATCTCACCACGGCGCTGTCCCGGGTTGGTACACTGGGCCAGAAACGTGGATGGACTCGTAGTCCGGATGACCGGCCGGGGGCCGTGGCGGTGCACCGGTCCCCAAGAGGGAGAACGGAAACCTGGACGTTGCGGACCGGGCGGGATCCCCGCCGATCATCGAGACCGCGGGCCTGACCAAGCGCTATGGACGGCAGCTGGCCCTGCACGACCTGACGCTGTCGGTGCCGTTCGGGGCGATCGGGCTATTGGGCGCGAACGGGGCGGGCAAGACGACGTTGATCCGCGTCCTGCTCGGCCTGACCAGGCCGTCGTCGGGGCAAGCGACGGTCCTCGGTATTAACACCGGGACCGAACCGATCGAGGTCCGCCGCCGTGTCGGATTTATGCCGGAATCGGACGCCCTGCCGCGTGACGCCACGGCCGCGGAGTTCGTCGGCCACATGGCCGAGGTCAGCGGTTTGCCCGCTCAGACCGCGCGGCAGCGGGCCGCCGATGTCCTCTACCAGGTCGGACTGGACGAGGAGCGTTATCGACTGATCAAGGGTTTCTCGACCGGGATGAAGCAACGGGTCAAGCTGGCCCAGGCCCTGGTCCACGACCCCAGCCTGGTCTTCCTCGATGAACCGACCAACGGCCTCGACCCCCGAGGGCGTGACGAGATGCTGGAACTCGTCGATCGGATTCATCGCTCATTGGGCATCGCCATCGTCCTCTCGTCTCACATCCTGGAGGACATCGAGCGCGTCTGTACGCATGTCCTGATCATCGACGGTGGGCGGTTGCTCGTCTCGCGGACACTTCGGGCGACGGCCGAGTCGGAAGGGGACATCCTGTTCCGGGTCGACGGGGAGCGGGACGCGGTCGTCGAGCGGCTCCGCCTGAGGGGATACGCGGCCCGAGCAGGTGTCGGGGAGTCGGGCCTGGAGATCGTGGTGTCTCCTGAGACTGACGCGGCGTACGATGCCATCCGCGACGCCGTGGCTGAGTTAGGGCTCCCGCTGCGGATGCTCCGGGCCCGGTCGAGTTCATTGGAGGACCTCTACATCGGCGAACTGAGCGGCGGCAGTGAGGTGGTGCGTCCGGACATGGCGAAGTCGAGCGAGACCCGGGAGCGTGACCATGCCGTCCGGTGAGCTCCCATCGTCTGTGGTGGCGGGCCCGCCGCCGGCTATCTCGCCCCGCTATGGCGAGGTATTCGACCGGGGCTACCAGCGCTACGGCGGCGCGCGGCTCGGGCGGGGCCACGGTGTCTGGGCGGTGGCCCGGTATTCGATGCGGCGGGCGATGGGATTTAAGAAGAGCTGGTCGTCAAAGGTCATCCCGTTCTTCGTCTACATCGCCGCTGCCCTGACGGCCGTGATCCCGATCGGGATCGAGGCGTTCATCAACAGTGAGGCGATCTCGTACCCGGACTTCTTCGTCCTGCTCTATGTGCTCCAGGGCATCTTCATCGCCACCATCGCGCCAGAGTTCCTGTGCAGTGACCGGCGAGAGAATGTGCTGTCCCTGTACTTCTGCCGGGCGATCACCCGCCTCGACTACTTACTGGGCAAGGTCTTGGGTGCTGGCCTGCTCGCGCTGACGGTGACCCTGGTGCCCGCCCTCGTACTTTGGTTTGGTCGGCAAATGCTGGCCGACGCGCCGTTGAACGCCCTCTGGACTAACCTGCCCGACCTTGGCCGGCTCACCTTCGTCGGGGTGATGCTGGCGGCGTACCTGAGCACCGGGGGATTGATGATCTCCTCATTCACCGGGCGCAAGAGTATCGCCGTGGCGGTGATCATCGTCGGGTTCGTGGTCGTCGAGTCGCTGGTCGGCCTATTGAGAGAGGCGCTTGAGGGGGACGTTCGCCAATACATTACCTTCATCAGCCCGTCCGTGATGGCGTCGGGGTTGTCCGTCCGCACCTTCGGTCCGGAAAAACCACCCGACTTCACATTCACCTGGTGGGCATACGCGCTCGCGATGGTGATCACGATCCTCAGTTGTTTCGCGGTGATGTACAGGCGATATGTCCATGAAGATTGAGGCCAGGGGCCAACGTGGGACGCGAGAAGAGACGATGACCACGTCGGAACCATTTCCGAGCCCGCAAATCGTCGCGCCCGGGGACCGGGCGGCGACCGATCGGGTGACCGATGGGTCGTTCGCGGAACGGGACCGGCTACCCGGTCTCTCCGCCGGGCAGCGACCGACCATCACGGTCGAGTCAGTCTCCAAGTGGTATGGCGACATCGTTGCCGTCTCGGACGTCTCATTCGGGGTCGCGCCCGGCGTGACGGCGTTGCTCGGGCCAAACGGGGCGGGCAAATCGACGGTCCTAAAAATGATTGCCGGACTGGTTGCCCCGTCGTCCGGCCGCGTCCGCATCGCCGGTCAGCCGCCCCGGGGCGCGTCGGCCGACTACCGCCGCCTCGGCCTGGTGCCCGAGCAGGAGGACGTCTATCCTTTCCTGACCGGTCGGGAGTTCGTCCGCCTGAATGCCTTGCTACAGGGTCTTCCCGACCCGAGCGGCGCGACTGGTGATGTCATCGACCTGGTCGAGATGACCGACGCGGCGGACCGGCCGATCGGAGGGTACTCCAAGGGGATGCGGCAGCGGATCAAGGTCGCCGCCGCCCTGGTCCACGACCCCGAGGTCCTCTTGCTGGACGAACCGCTCAACGGGATGGACCCGGTCCAGCGCGTTCGCCTGATCGAGTTGTTGCGGCGTCTGGGGGAGGGGGGCAAGACGGTCCTGGTCTCGTCCCACGTCCTGGTCGAGGTGGAACGGTTCGCCGAGAGCATCTTGGTCATCGTCAATGGCAAACTTGCCGCCGCCGGTGACTACAGGACGATCCGGGAACGGATCGACCGCCACGACCACGTGATCGGCATCCTGACGGATGACCCCCGCCGCTTGGCGGCGGCGCTGGTCGCCGACGCCGCGATTCGCTCGGTCCGCTTCGACGGGCCGGGCCGGATCGTGATCGAGACCAACGACGTCCAACGCTGCGCCCGCCTGGTGCCAGCCCTTGCCAGCGCCCACGGCATTCGCCTGCGGGGCGTCCAGCCCGCCGACGAGTCCCTGACCTCGGTCTTCGAATACCTCACGGAGCGGTCATGACCTGCGCCATCTTCGCCGATCGGGTACCGGGAAGGACCGGGGTCGCGACGCCGGGCGTCACGTCCGGGGCGCGACGATGATCCTGCCATGGAGGCCATTCCCGATCCTGACGCTCACCATCCGGCAGTTCCTGGTCGGGAAGGCGGTCCGGATCGTCGCCGCCCTGGCGGCGATCCCGCTCCTGTTTGCCGTGGTGTTTCGGATCAATTCCGAGTGGTCCACCGTCTACGCGTTCCTGGTCGAGCAGGTGTTCCTCAACGTCTTCTCACCGACCCTCCTGCCGATCATGGTCCTGATCCTGGCGACCGGGGCCCTGGGCAATGAGGTCGAGGACCGGACACTGCTCTACCTGACCCTGAAGCCTCGCCTCCGGCTGCGGATCGTGCTCGAGAAGTTCGCCGGTATCCTGCTGGTGGCGGTGCCGGTGATCCTGGCGGGGCTGGCCCTCACCTTCGGCCTCGCCGCGACCGCGCCGGGGCCTCGCCGGCTCATCGACCGGGGCCTGGAGCAGCCTGACCTGATGCCGGTCTTCACGGCGGCGATGGTCGCGGCATTCTTTGGCATCGTCGCCTTCGCCGCCATCTTCCTCGCCGTCAGCCTGTTCGTGCCGCGGGCGCTGCTGGTCGGCATCGTCTATGCCTTCGCCTGGGAAAGCCTGCTGGGCCGCTTCATCGGCGGGATCCGCCTGATCAGCATTCGTCACTATGTCCAATCGATCTTCGTCTCGATGGTCGATGATCCTGATTGGATGATCGCCAATGCCTTCACCGCGCGGGCCGCGATCATCACGATCGCGGTCGCCGTCGTGGTCTCGATCGCCCTGGCCACCTGGCGCCTGGGCCGGATGCAACTGGATTGACGAGCGCGGAACGGCGATCGCGGTCTCCGGGGGGACGATGAGAACGATGTCTGACGACGCGACGATGACCAGCGGACCGATCTTGCCGGTGACCGGGGGTGAGCCCGACCGGGCGAGGTGGCGCACCTCGTCCCGCCGGATGAGCCTGGGCTTGATGGTGCCGATCTTCGAGAACTCGGCCTTCGGCGGCACACCTGGCTTCGCTGACATGCTCCACATGGTGCGGGCTGCCGACGAGGCCGGGTTCGACACCGTCTGGTTCGCCGACCACTTCTCGGCCGTGACCCCCGCTGGGGAACCGGGGCGCGGGGTCTGGGAATGCTTCACCACCATGGCTGGACTGGCGGCCGCCACCAACGATCTCGACATCGAACTCGGCACCCTGGTGGCCTGCACCGGATTTCGGAACCCGGGCGTCCTCGCCAAGATGGCTGAGACCCTCGACGAGGTCAGCGGCGGGCGCTTCATCCTCGGCCTCGGGGCGGGGTGGCACGAGCCCGAGTACGACATGTTCGGGATGCCGTTCGATCACCGCGCCTCCCGGTTCGAGGAGGCGATCGCGATCGTCACCGACCTGATCCGGACGGGTGCCTCGGACCGCCGGGGCCGGTTCTTCGAGACCCACGACGCCTTCAACCGGCCCCGCGGGCCCCGGGCGGGGACCGGAGGTCCACCCGTCCTGGTCGGCACGTCCGGCGACCGGATGCTGGAGATCACGGCCCGATACGCCGAGGCGTGGAATACGGTCTGGCATCCGGACGCCGAGGCCGCGCGGCCGAAGGTGGACGCCCTGCGGCGGGCCTGCGATGCGGTCGTGCGGGATCCGGGCTCGATCGTGATGACGGCGGGCGGCAACATCGCCCTCGACGGCTACACCGGCACCCGGCCGGACCCGATGCGCGGCACCGTGACCGAGATCGCGACGCGGGTCGCCGCCTTCGCCGGTCTCGGCTTCGAACACTTCGTCTGCGGGCTCGATCCCTGCACGCCGGCCAGTGTCGCCGCGTTCGCGGGGACCGTGGCGGCGATCGACAGGACACGCTGAACGCATCTGGTGTAGCGGACACGGTGGGGCGTTCGCCAGTGTCCGGCGCCGCATCGGTGAGTGAGGCCACAGTGGCAGAGCAGTACGCGTTGGGGATCGACTTCGGCGGCACCAAGGTCCTGGCGGCGGTGATCGCCCTGGGCACCGGCGAGGTCGTCGCGTCGGCGAAGAAGAAGACCCGGCCGGACGACGGGCCGGAGGATCTGGTCCAACGGGTGTTCGGCGTGGCCCAGGCCGCGCTGGACGACGCCGCGGGGAGTAAGCGGGCGCCGGCCATCTCGGCGATCGGGATCGGCATGGCTGGCCAGGTCGACCCGGTTGCCGGAGTGCTCCTCGGCACGCCGAACTTGGCCCAATCGTCGGTCGAGCTGCCGATCGCGGCCCGGCTCACCGAACGGTTCGGCGTGCCCGCCGTGCTGCGCAATGACGTCCACATCGCGGCGGTCGGCGAGCAGCGGTTCGGCGCCGGGCGGGACGCGGCGTCGTTCCTCTGTGTCTTCGTCGGCACCGG
>JBBJOE010000356.1:0-3350 GCA_037721765.1 Thermomicrobiales bacterium | reverse complement strand
AGAGGCCCAGAGGCCCAGAGGCCCAGAGGCCCAGAGGCCCAGAGGCCCAGAGGCCTAGAGGCCGACCGACCGCTTGTAGATCTCGAGCTGCTGGTCGCGGCCGAGGTTGTCGGTGATCCGTTGGAACTCGTCGGCCATTGCCTGGAGGACTTCCTCCGGAGTCCCGGCCTGCGTCACCGCCTCCGAGAGCTGGATGTCCATCGCGGTCCAGTACTCGAAGGTGCCGGGGATGCGCAGGAACGGCAGTTGGTTGGGGTTCTGGTAGTTGTCGTAGTAGGCCTTGGTGTAGTCCTCGGCGTCGGCCGGGTCCCAGCCCAGGGCAACGTAGTCCTCGACGGCGCCGGTGCCGGTCGGGGGCAGGATCTGGTAGATCTTGCCCGGGTCGACGCCGTCGGTGCCCCGCGCCGCGTAGTAGCGCTGCTTGGCCTCGGTGGCGTTGAGGGCCAGGAAGTAGTAGGCCAGGTCGGGATTCTGCGACGCCTTCATGATCACGCCGGACCACGAGCCGCCGGTGGTGTTACCGACCAGGTTCGGTTCGGTGACGGCGTACTCCTGGCCCGACTTGGGATCGACGTAGGCCAGGGTGCCGGGCAGTTGGGCGGTGCCGATGATGCCCTTGACGTAGGAATCCCGCTCGACGGCCAGCGCGGCGACGTCGCCCCAGCTGTAGGTGAACATCGCGTTGCCGTCGAGGAAGTACTGCCAGGCCTCGCCCAGTGCCCAGCCGGCCATCGCCCGCGGGCCGTACTGGACCAGTTCCAGGTACAGCTCCATCGCCCGGCGGTGTCCCTCGCTCTGGATCAGGGGGTCCATCGTCTCGGGGTCGAACCAGAACAGCTTCGGGTTTTCCGGCCCGATCACGTAGGGAGCCGCCAGGGACATGAAGTGGAACATGCCCTGTCCGCCGACCTTGATGTGCATCGAGATGCCGTGGTCCGGCTCGCCGTCGCCGTTGAGATCCTTGCCGGTGAAGTACTTGGCGATGTCGCGAAGCTGCTCCCAGGTCTGGGGCACGTCGAGCGCGTAGCCGTACTCGGTCTCGAACGCGGCCTGGTGGGTCGGGTCCTCAAGCAAGTCGCGCCGGTAGTAGAGGGCTTGACCGTCGCAGTCGAAGGGGACGACGTACTTCTGGCCGTCGTACATCCGCAGCGCCTGCATGCCCGGCAGTTCGTCCTCGAAGGTGAACGCGGGGAACTTGCCGGTGGTGTCGGCGTAGAACTCGTCGTAGGGGAGGATGAAGTCGCCGGCGACCAATTCGCCCAGCCACCAGGCCCCGATCATCGCCGCGTCGAACTGGTTCCCGCCGGTCGCCGCGTCGCTGAGGAGGCGGGGGAAGGCGTCGCCGACCGGGTCGGCGACGATCGTCAGGGTGGCGCCGGTGGCCGCCTCGAACTCGGCCCGGACCTCGTCCCAGGGGATTCGGACCGAGTCGTCGATGCACTGGACGGTCAGTTCCTTGCCGGCCCAGAGGCAGCCGTCCCCGGAGCAAGGCGGGGCGACGACCGGCGCGGTGGTCGCCCCGCCCGCGGCGGGCGTCGCGTCTTGGGCACCGGCCGGGGCCGCCTTCAGGAACAGGCCGATGGCGGTTGCCGAGACTCCGAGGGCGGTGGCGCCCCGGACGAAATCGCGACGGGTGATGGCCCCCCGGGCCAAGTCGGCAAAGAGGTGATGGACTCGTTGATCGACCATCGTGGGTTCTCCTCCTCAAAGGTGCCGGCGACGTCACCGGCGCGGATGGCGGTCGTGCCTACGACCGCCGGCTGGCCCCGTGGGGCCGCGGAGCGTTGCTCCCGAAGGGGGGAGACGGCGAGCGACGCGGCTCGCCGTCCGGAGACGGACCGGGTCCGTCGCTCAGGCGGTGGCCGGGACCATGGGCCCGTGGATCACCTCGCGGATCTGGCGGGAGATGGCGGGTGGATCGTCGGCCTGCCAGACGTTGCGGCCGTAGACGACGCCCCGGGCGCCGGCCGACATCGCGTCGCGGGTGGCGGTGATCAGGCCGGCGGGGTCATCGGTCTTCGGCCCGCCGAGGACCAGCACCGGGACGGGGCACCCATCGACGATGGTCGCCATCCCCTCCTGGCTGCCGGGGTACTCGGTCTTGACCGCGTCCGCGCCCAATTCCGCCGCGATCCGGCAGCCGAAGGCGAGCAACTCGGCGTCCTTGCCCATCCCGGCCGCCTTGGCCCGGCGGCCCCAGGCGACGGCCTCGATGATCAGGGGCAGGCCCAACTTGTGGGCTTCCTCCGAGGCGGTGGCGATGGCCTTGATATTGTCGGCGAACATCTGACCCGGTTCGGGCCCGAGGATCAGGAACATGATGAAGGCGTTGGCGCCCAGGTTGGCGGCGTGGGCCGGGGTGCAGAGGACCCGGTAGTGCTCGCCGAGGTCGTCGACGAAGGGGTGGTTGACGATGAAGTCGGCCCGGACGATCGGCGCCGGGGCGGACCGGTAGGCGAACAGGTCGCTCCCCCGGGCCAGCATCCCCGGGGAGATCAGGACCGCGTCCGGCTCGCAGCGGATCACCCGCTCGATGGCGCCCAGGGCATCCTCGGCACCCTTGGGTACCCCGAGGGTGATGCCGTGGTCGATCGCGGCGATGAAGGAACGGCCGCTGGCGCGGTCGAACAGCCGGCCGAGGCGGAGACTAGCACCACTCATTGAGGTCCTTTCGGGTCGTCGTCGAGATCGGATCACGAGCGTCCGGCGTCCGCATGGGCGGACTTGGGACGGGCGGTTCTGGTTGGGTCGGCGTGGGGCGGATCATACGGACGGTGCCCCGGGCCGTCAAGCGGCGCTTTTCGGGCCGTCTCCTCGTCTTCACCGTCTCGTTCGACATGACCCGGGTCGCCTCCCCGGCGAGGTCGGGATCTCGTCAAAGTCGTCCCGGGACCTTGACCCGTGATCCTCGCTGTCATCCGCATCCACCCGGCGCGGGGTGATCGCGCGATTCTTGCCGCGCGATCTCGCGATGTGACCGTGGGGCCGTTGACATTCCCCCGTCGCGCGACCTAGACTCGGAAAAAGAACATATGTTCGTTTTTGGGGGAACTGGGGAAGATCACGACCTCGTGGTGATCGGCCGCCAGCGACCGGGGTGGCGGGGGAGAGAAGGCGAGGGCATGGGGACCGGACACGACGGGGCGGACGGGCAGCGAGCGAGTGATGACGACGGCGCCGGGGCGACCCCACGATCGCCACGCGACCCCGGCCACGATCGTCGAGGCGACGGCGCCCCACACGACGACCCGACCGGCGGCCACGAACGCGTCCCGGACATCGTGACCGGCACGGCGACCGGCACGGCGACCGGCACGGCGACCGGCACGGCGACCGGCACGGCGACCGGC
>JBBJOE010000355.1:0-3359 GCA_037721765.1 Thermomicrobiales bacterium | reverse complement strand
CCCATGCTGTACGTTCGCGTGGCACACTATCGGCTCATGTACGTTGGACCACCGGAACACCAGTTGGGGGCCTTGTCTGGTCAGGTCCGATCGTCGCCACCGGGAGACCACCATGCCCATGCACATCCATTCTGCCTCGGCCGCGGTGGCCGACCAGGACGCGTCCGTCGCGTTCTACGTCGATGCCCTGGGATGGGAGAAGGCGGCAGACTCACCGATCGCCGGGGACATGCGGTGGGTCACGGTGGTGCCGCCCGGTTCGAAGACCGAACTCGCGTTGCCCGACATCCGGTGGTTCGACGGGGGAGTCGCCCCGAGCAAGAACACCGGGGTCTCGATCGTGACGACCGATATCGATGGCGACTACGCCGCCTGGACCGCGCGCGGGGTGCGATTCAAGGGGCCGGTCGAGACGATGCCGTGGGGTGACAAGGCGACCTGGTTCTACGACATCGACGACAACGAGTTCTATCTCATCGAAGAGGTATCGAAAGGCTAGGCCGGGGACGTGGTCGCCTCGATCGCCCGTCGATTTTCTCCCGGCCCGTTCGTCATAGAGATAGGGGCGGGTGAATCGACCGGTCGAGCGACCGGGTGCCGCCCACGTTCCCGGGAGGGCCAACCGATGCGCGTGCTGGTGACCATGAAGTCGAACCACGAGAGCGAGGCCGGCCGCCTACCCAGCCGGGCCCTGATGGCCAGGATGGGCCTCTACAACGAGGAACTGGAGCGGGAGGGTATCTTGCTCTCCGGGGAGGGCATCCGGCCCAGCTCGGAGGGGGCGAGAGTGACCTTCGCCGGTGACCGGCGAACCGTCACCGACGGCCCGTTCGCCGAGACCAAGGAGCTGATCGCGGGCTACTGGCTCTGGCACGTCGGGTCCATGGACGAGGCGATCGCCTGGGTGAAACGCTGCCCGTTCCCGGAGGAGGGTGAGCACGTCGTCGAGATCCGGCCGGTCTACGAGGCCGAGGACTTCGGCGACGCCTTCTCCCCCGAAGCCCGGGAGCGGGAGGGTGTCGTGCCCGGCGACCTGACCGATGGGATCACGGCCTAGCCCGTGCCCGCCGCTCCGTCGGGGACCCCGGCACCCGTGTCGAGAACCCGCGTCCCCGTTCGTCATAGAGATAGGGGCTGGTAAACGGATCGGTCAGGTGACCGGACCCAAGCACTCATCCGGAAGGAGACGAGGCAATGCGCGTGATGGCGATCATGAAGGCGAATGCCGATTCCGAGGCGGGCATGATGCCCAGTGAGGAGCTGCTGGCCAAGATGGGGGCCTACAACGAGGAGCTCGTCCGGGCCGGGATCATGCTCGGCGGAGAGGGGCTCCACCCGAGCTCGAAGGGAGCGAGGGTCCACCTAACGTCCGCCAAGCTGTCCGTGGTCGATGGTCCATTCGCCGAGACGAAAGAACTGGTCGGCGGATACTGGCTCTGGCAGGTGTCGTCGATGGACGAGGCGATCGAGTGGGCCAAGCGCTGCCCCGCCCCACCCGAGGGGGAGTCGGTGATCGAGATCCGCCCCGTCTTCGAGATGGACGACTTCGGGGACGCCTTCACCCCCGAGCTGCGGGAGCAAGAGGAACGGCAGCGGGCGGAGATCGCCGCCCGGGAATCGTCGTAGCGGCCCCGGAGCGACCATGACCAGCGACGATGCGGGAAGCCGGCTCGCCCGTCCCGGGACGGACCGTGCCATCGTGGCGGTCTGGCGGATCGAGTCGGCCAAGCTGATCGCCCGGATCACCCGGATGGTGGGGGACGTCGGCCTGGCCGAGGACATCGCCCAGGATACGTTGCTGATCGCATTGGAGCGGTGGCCAGAGACGGGGGTGCCCCCGAATCCGGCGGCCTGGCTGATGACCACCGCGAAGCACCGCGCGATCGACTCCCTCCGGCGTGACCAGCGGTTGGCAGCAAAGCGGGACGAGCTCGGTCGCCAGAAGCGGGTCGATGACGACCTCATGGCGGCGGATCCCGACGACGATGCCCTCGCCGACGATGAGATCGGCGACGAACTGCTGCGGCTCGTATTCATCGCCTGTCACCCGGTCCTGTCCACCGAGGCTCGGGTCGCCCTGACCCTGAAGTTGCTCGGCGGCTTGAAGACCGGGGAGATCGCCCGGGCGTTTCTCGTCTCCGAGGCGACGGTCGCCCAGCGGATCGTCCGCGCCAAGCGCACCCTGACGGCGGCGAAGGTCCCATTCGAGGTGCCCACCGGTCCCGACCTCGCCGGTCGCCTCGCCTCGGTCCTGAAGGTGATCTACCTCATCTTCAACGAGGGCTACTCCGCCACCGCCGGAGATGACCTGATGCGCCCCGCGCTCTGCGAGGACGCCCTGCGGCTCGGCCGGATCGTGGCCCAGCTGCTGCCCGCGGAGCCGGAGGTGCACGGCCTGGTGGCGTTGTTGGAACTCCAGGCTTCCCGGACTCGGGCCAGGGTCAACAGGTCGGGCGAGCCGATCCTCTTACTCGACCAGGACCGGTCACGCTGGGATCTCCTGCTCATCGGCCGTGGACTCGCGGCGCTCACCCGGGCCGAATCCCTCGGCGGGAGTTACCGTCCGTATGCGTTGCAGGCAGCGATCGCCGCTTGCCATGCCCGGGCCCGGACCGCGGAGGCGACCGATTGGGTGCGCATCGCCGCACTCTACGACGCGCTGTCACGGATCTCCCCGTCCCCGGTCGTGGACCTGAACCGGGCCGTCGCGGTCGGACGAGCATATGGTCCGGCGGCTGGGCTGGAAATCGTCGATGACCTGCGCGAGGCGGCGACCCTGGCGGGATATCACCTGCTCCCCGCCGCGCGGGGCGACTTCCTCGCCTCGCTCGGTCGCCACGACGAGGCACGAGCAGAGTTCCTCCGGGCGGCGGAGATGACCAACAACACCCGCGAGCGGAACCTGTTGCTCGGGCGTGCTGCCGGGGATGACCGTCGATCGACGCCATAGGGACGTCTCGCCCAGGGTGCATCCAGACATTGCCCGGCGAGTCCCCTCGCGACCCGTGGAACCAAAACGGCGAGCCGCTCGTCTCATTCAACAGGACCGGTTGATGTGGACCGGATCAGGAGTGAACGGGAGTGAGTCAGGATGAGCAGGTCAGCATGGGTTCCCCGGGTCCGGACGAGTTTGCGGGGCGGCGTGGTCGCTCTTGCGTGCCTCGTGGTCATCGCGATGGCGGCCATGGCCGCTAGGCCGATGGAACAGGCGGCGGCATCGCAGGCGGGGACGCCGGCTGCCGGGACAGAGGTGAACCGGACGATCACCGTCTACGGTGAGGGCCGGGTAATCATCACGCCGGACATGGCGACGGTGACGATCGGGGTCGAGACGCGCCAGGCCAGCCTAGCCGAGGCCC
>JBBJOE010000354.1:0-3361 GCA_037721765.1 Thermomicrobiales bacterium | reverse complement strand
CATCACCCCACGGACCCCCTGGCTCCTCCCGGGCCGTGGTCACCTATCTGGAGCCTCCGTATCCCCTTTCCCCCCCTCCGGTTCCCAGTCTTGTCGCTCGGGCGCGCGGTCAACCGCACGCCCGATCGTCGTTTTCGGACCAACCACCTCACGGCACCGGTCGAACCGACACCCGGACGCCGAGGGTCCGTTCTCTCCCAGCCGTCTACCGGCTCTCGACTCACGTCGCCGTCAATCCCTCCAGGAACACCGC
The DNA here is from genome assembly GCA_037721765.1 of Thermomicrobiales bacterium. Lineage (GTDB taxonomy): Bacteria > Chloroflexota > Chloroflexia > Thermomicrobiales > UBA6265 > JACCVE01. Next base: position 3,108 of record JBBJOE010000354.1, on the reverse strand, counting down.
CACCGCCCCGTACCCCCGGACCCGGTTGGCCCGCTTCACCAGACCATGTCCCTCGTCGTGGAAGACCATCAGGTCCGCGGATCCGCCGTGGCACCGCACGGCCCCTACGATCTGTTCGGCCTCGAACAGCGGCACCCGGGGATCATTGGCACCGTGCAACACCAACAGCGGCACCCGGATCGAGGCCGACCGGTGGATTGGCGAGATGGCCCGCAACAGGTCTCGATCCCGCTCCGGGTCGCCATATTCAGCGGCCCGGTTCGCCCGCCGCCAGGGGCCGGTCCGTTCGAGGAAGGTCTCGAAGTCGGCGATCCCGACCACGTCTACCCCGGCGAACCACCGCTCCGGGTAGGTGACCAGGGCCGACAGGGTCATGAACCCGCCGTAGCTCTGTCCCATCACCGCGATCCGGTCCGCCCGCACGTCGGCCCGCCCGGCGAGCCAACCGGCGGCGGCGTCCAGGTCGGCCACGGCGTCCATCCGCAGCTCGCGGTCGTCCAGGTGGCAGTAGGCCTTCCCGTACCCCGTGCTGCCCCGCACGTTCGGCGCGAGGACCGCGAAGCCCCTGGCGAGGAAGAACTGCGTCGTCGGGGCGAACTGGGTCCGCCGCTGGCTCTCGGGCCCGCCGTGGACATCGACGATCACCGGCCACGGACCATCGCCATCGGGCCGATACCAGAATGCCGGGATCTCGCGACCGTCGAACGTCGGATACCGGATCACCTCGGGCACCCGGAACGGCGGCACACCGTCGAAGAGCGGTTCCGGAGGGAGGACCGGAGTCGCGTGACCATCGGGACCAGCGGTCCAGATCGCGCCTGGCCCGGCCGGTCCCGAAAAGGAGAAGGCCAACCTCTCGCCGGCCGGCGACCATTTCAGCCCCTCCGCGACCCCCATTGGCAATCCCGAGATAGGCCGTTCCTCGCCGGTGTCGCGTCGCCGCAGGGTCAGGCGCGACGATCCGTCGACATTGGTCCCATACGCTAACCACGGCCCGACCGGCGCCACGGCCAGCGATTCGACATCCCAGCCCCCCGCCACGACGACGTCCCGGACCAATGTCTCCGGGTCGATCCGGACCAGGGCCGCCGTATCCCGGTCCTGGTTGGTCAGGCACCAGACCGTGCCATCCTCTGGGTCGAAGGTGGCCGCCGTGATCGCGGCTTCGCCCTCGTGCTGGGTCAGAAGCCTAACGGCCCCATCGCCCGGCATGAGGAGAAGCAGGTCCGAATCAAGGTTCGTCACGTCGCGCCGGACCAGCACCGCGCCGTCGGACCGCACCGCTACCGGGTAGAGATGCTCGTCGTCACCAAGGACATGCTCCGCCGGGAAAGAGGGCTGGTTCAGGTCGATCACCACCACCCCGAAGAACCGGGGGTCGCGGCCATTGCTGGCCGTGTACACCCGCGACCCGGCCGGGTCGAAGGCGCCGAACGCGTGGATCGTCTCCGGGGCACTGGTCAACGGCCGGGAGTCTCCCGACAACGGGTCGATTCGCCAGAACTGGTGCCGTTCGTTGCCCCCGGCGTCCACGGTACAGACCAACGTCGTCCCGTCCGGCGTCACGGCCAGGCTCCCCACCCGGTCGGGGAACGTCGTCAGGGCCCGCGTGGTCCCGCCAGCGTCGGCGACCCAGACGTTCGGGACACCCGAGGCGTCGCTGATGAACGCGATCGCGCCGCCGGCCAGCCAGACCGGCGCCGTGGAGACCGGGAGGCCGAGATAGGCGTCGATGGTCACGTCATACATCCGGTTTCCTCCGCGTATCGAAAATGCTCACTTCCTTGCACCGGTGAGGACCTGTCCCACGAGGCAAACCGGTCAGGACCATTTGGCCGTAGGCAATGGCACCCCCCGTTTCTAGCATGGGAAGAGGAATCTCGGCCAATCGTGGCTGAATCGAGATGGAGATCGTCATGCGTCGTGTCATTGTCCTTGCCCTCATCGCGGTGATGATGCTGGGAGCCGTCCCCGCCGCGCGGGTCGCGGGGGCCCAGGGAGAACCCGGGACATCCATGTTCCAGGGGAACCCCGAGCATTCCGGCCAGCAACCCGGTCCAGCCCCGGTCGGGCTACCGGTGCAGCAATGGGCATTCCAGACCGGCGGCGCCGTCCGGTCCTCGCCGACCGTGGTCGACGGCACCGTCTACGTCGGCAGCAAGGACGGCAACCTCTATGCCTTGGATGCCGTTTCCGGAGAGGAGCGGTGGCGCTTCCCGACCGGCGGGGCGATCGTCACCGCCCCCGCCGTGTCCGGCGGCCGCGTCTACGTCAGCAGTTTCAGCGGCGTCCTCCACGCGGTCGACGCGGCCCAGGGCGAACCGATCTGGCAGATGCATACCAGCTCGGCGAGCTCGCCGGTCGTCGTGGATGACTTGGTCTACGTCGGTACGTTCGATGGTTCGCTGCTGGCGATCAATGGTGAGACTGGCGTGGTTCGCTGGTCCGCGACGTTTGGCTTGGTGCGGTCGGTAGGCACGCCCGCGATCGCCGGTCAGACCGTCTTCGTCGGTGGCGGGAACGAGATGCGAGCCTATGACAAGGAGACGGGCCGGCTCCGCTGGTCCTATGCAGCCGGCGCCCACGTTACCGTCACCCCGACGGTCGCTGGCAACTCCGTGATTTTCCTCACCGCCACGTTCGCCGAAGCACAAGCTCCGGAAGACAGCCGTGACTCGTCAGATGAGGAATCGAGCGACGACCCTAGCCAACCCAGTGGCGCCCAAGCGCAGGCGCTCGTCACGGCCGGTACGATCGTCGCCCTCGATGCCAACTCGGGAACGATCAACTGGTCGTTCAGTTTCACCGCCTTAGGGCTGTCGATGTCCACACCGGCCGCGGCGGACGGGATCGTCTACATCGGGACGCACGACGGGATCGTCCGGGCAATCGACAGCCGCACTGGTCTGGAGCGATGGGGGTCCAAGGCGGGGCAGTCAATCTCTTCGTCGCCGGCGATCTCGGACGGCTTGATCTTCGTCGGCAGTTACGACCGGCAACTCTACGCGCTGAGTGCTGAAACCGGGATAACGGCCTGGACCTTCCCGACGGGTGGCTACGTCCACTCTTCCCCGGCCGTGGTCGACGGGATGGTCTTCGTCGGGAGCG
>JBBJOE010000353.1:0-3361 GCA_037721765.1 Thermomicrobiales bacterium | reverse complement strand
GCCTCCCTGGCGACCCGGTCGAGAAGGTGACCCTGTCCCCGGACGGCTCCCGCGACATCCTCCTTCTCGGCGCCGGCATCATGGTCGGGTAAGGGGCGCGGCATGTCGTCCCGGGAGGGACCTGGCCTTGGCTCACCTCCGGCCGGGAGGCCGATTCACGCTGCTCGGCACGACCATGGCACCCGGCTTGACCTATGCCGAATACGAGGTCGGGCCGGTCGGAAGAACTGATCGCCAGTCACCCGGCGGCTCGGGAATGGATCACCACGCTGACGCGCGATCGCTGAGCGCACCTGCCGGCACGCTTCACCGGCGCGAGATCCCACTGTCGCGGCGGGATCACCTGACGAATCGCGGATGACCGTGAGGTGCCCGGCGAGACCGGGGCGTTGGTCGCCGGTGCGTTCAGAGCGAGGCCCGCGGCGGCGCGGTTGTGCCGACGAATGCCATGACCTGCCGCGCCGGGCGGGGCACTCGGTGGTAGATTGTGGCGACGTGGGATGCGACGGCGGGTCGACGGTTTGGTGACGGGGGAGAGTGGATGGACATCATTCTGCCGGTGGCGGGGTTCGGGACGCGGTTGCGACCGCAGACCTGGAGCAAGCCGAAGCCGCTGGTCGGCCTGGCCGGCAAGCCGATGCTGGCCCACGTCCTCGACCGGGTCCTGCCCGTGAACCCCGCCCAACTCGTCTTCATCACCGGCTTCCTCGGTGACCAGATCGAGCGCTGGGCGACGACCAACTACGATGTCCCGTCGGTCTTCGTCGAGCAGCCCGAGATGCTGGGCCAGACGGACGCGATCATCCGGACCCGCGACCTCGTCGCGGGAGACACCGATGCCCTGATCCTGTTCCCGGACATGATCTTCGAAGCCGACTTCTCGGGCCTGGCGACCGCGGACGCCGACGCGGTGATGTACACCAAGGAAGTCGAGGACCCGTCCCAACTCGGCATCGCGGTGGTCGAGGGGGACAGGATCGTCCGGTTGATCGAGAAGCCTCAAGAACCGATCTCCAAGCTGGCCGTGATCGGCATCTACTACGTGCGGCGGATGGCCGATCTCTACGCCGCCATCGACGAACAGATCGAGAAAGGGATCAAGACCAAGGGCGAGTACTTCATCGCCGACGCCTTCCAGTTGATGATCGACCGGGGAGCCAAGGTCATCACCGCCCCGGTCACCGCCTGGGAGGACTGCGGCAACGCCGAGGCCTTGCTTAGCACGAACACCTACCTGCTGGACCGGATGGCTCCCTCCGCCCGGGCGCGGGAGGGGGTGACGATCATCGAGCCCTCGGTGGTGGCCGACAGCGCGACGCTGGAACGGGCCGTGATCGGCCCCTACGCCAGCATCGGCGAGAACGTGACGGTGCGCGACGCGGTGGTCCGGGACGCGATCGTGGACGCCGGGGCGACTGTCGAGTCGATCGTGATCGAACACTCGGTCATCGGTCAGCGGGCCAATGTCCGCGGCCATGCCGCTCGTCTGAACGTCGGCGACGTCGACCAGATCGCCCTGTGATCGCCCCTGCGGACGAGACACCGGGAAAGACCGGGGACGGTACCGGGACGACGGATGCCACGCGCGCCTGGCTCGAACTCGCCGTCCAGGTGGACCACGAGGCGGTCGAGTCCGTCGCCGAGGTCTTCGCCGGGATCGGGTACAACGAGGGCGTGGTGATCGAGGAACCCTTCACGCAGGAGCGGGACGGGGACCGCGTCGCGGTCGATACCCGCCGCCCGGTGATGCTCCGCACGTTCGTCGCGGCGGTCGATGTGGCCGACGATTCGTTCCCGGAGGTGCGGCGCGCCCTGGGCTTCATCGGCCAGATGCGGCCCGTCGGCCCCCTAGAGATCACGACCCGGCACGAGGAGGACTGGGCCAACGCCTGGAAGGACCATTTCGTTCCCGTTCGGGTCGGGCAGCGGGTGGTGGTCCGGCCGCCGTGGCGCGAGTGGGAGCGGCGGGGCGACGACGTGGTGGTGGAATTGGACCCGGGCATGGCTTTCGGGACCGGGACCCATCCGACGACCCGGCTCTGCATGATGGCCCTGGAGCGGGCCGTCCGAGACGGGGACCGCGTCTTCGACGTGGGGACCGGGACGGGCATCCTGGCGATCGCGGCCGCATTGCTGGCCGAGGTCACGGTCGATGCCGTGGACATCGAACCGGTGTCGGTGCGCTCGGCGCGGGAGAACGTCACCCGTAATGGGGTGGAGGGGCGGGTCACGATCGAATTAGGTTCGGCCGAGCTGGACGGCCCGTTCCCGGGGCCATACGACGTTGTCCTGGCAAACATCATCGCCCGCATCCTGATCGAGATCCGGGTCGGGCTCGTGTCCAGGGTAGCCCCCGGTGGGTCGCTGCTGCTGAGCGGGATCATCGAGGACAAAGAGGACGACGTGGTGGCCGCCTTCGGCGCCAGCGGCCTCGTTCTGGAGGAGAGGACGACCGAGGAGGACTGGGTCGCCCTGCACTACCGCCGCCCCTCATCAACCTGACGCCCGCAAGTCCCGCATGTTCCCCGAGCCCTTCGTGCGTCAGTCTGCCGCCTGCCGTCTCCCGTCTTCCGTCTCCGTGCCCCCGTGGTACCATCGTGTCGACGTAACGTCCGCCGAGCGCGGACGATCCCATCCGGTTTGGTCGCCCGCCAGCTCGTCAGGTCCGTGCTTTCGCCATGCCCGTCGTCAGTGACATCTCCCGCCGCCGCGTCGCCCTCGCCCCCGAGACGCCCGGTCTGATCGCCGCCGTCGCCGAGGGGTCGCTCGCCGCCTCACTGGGACTGACGGCGGGCGACCGCGTGCTGTCCGTCAATGGCCGGACGCCGGACGACGCGCTGGATTTCCAGTTCCATGCCCAGTCCGCCACCGTGACCCTGGTCGCCCATCGGGGAGAGGTCGAGACGACCTTCCAGCTCGATCTGGAAGGCGACGAGTACTGGGGCATCACCTTTACCGACCCGACCTTCGATGGGGTCCGGGTCTGCGAGAACGCCTGCCCGTTCTGCTTCATCAAGCAGATACCCAAGGGCATGCGGCGCTCCCTCTACGTGATGGATGACGATTACCGGTACTCGATGCTCTACGGCAGCTTCGTGACCCTGACGAACTTGACCGAGGAAGACTGGCTGCGGATCGAGGAGCAGCGGGTCAGCCCGATGCACGTCTCCGTCCACGCCACCGACCCGGACCTGCGCGTCGCCCTGGTCGGCAACCCGAAGGGCGCCTTCGTCATGGACCACCTGTCGCGGCTGGAACGGGCCGGGATCGACTTCCACGCCCAGCTCGTCCTCTGCCCGGGTGTGAATGATGGCGTGGAGTTGGACCGCAGCCTGGGGGACCTGGCGAGCTTCGGGCCGCG
>JBBJOE010000352.1:0-3365 GCA_037721765.1 Thermomicrobiales bacterium | reverse complement strand
TCACGGTGGAACAGGCGGTCGGCGTGCTCTGCACGCGGGTACGGGTCGAGGAAAAGGGCATCATCGCGGCGCTGGCGACAGCCGGCATCCCGGCGATCCCCTTCCCACCGGCCGACCTCCGCCTGGCCCTGACCCCGGACCCCTGGCACCCGGATGCTCCCCGGGGCACCATCCCCGGCCCCGACGGCGCGTCGCTGCCGGTCGTCCTGGACCGGTGCCCGAACCGGGTCGTGGCCTCCGCGATCCTGCCGATCTGGCGCGCCCTCGGCGTGCCGATGCTCGACGCCGGCCTGGCGGCGACGGGGACCAGGGCATCGGTGGCCAGTGCCCTCGGCGCCGCCCACCTGCCCCGGCCGGAAACCCGTCTGGTCTTCGGCGAGGAGGCGGCCCTAGCCGCCGCCCGGGATCTGGGCATCCCCGTCACCCTGCTGCCGATGACCCCCGGCGACCGGGCCGTGCCACTCTGGGACGACGACACCGTCGAGGCGGTGCTGGAGCACCGGGCCATCCTTGGTTCGACCCACGAGGGCGTCGCCCTGCTCCAGGCTGGCACCCCGGCCGACGCCGAGCGGACGACGGTGTTGGTGCTGGACGGCACGGCGGTGGCCGCTTCCGGAGCATCTGGCCTGGGCCACGAGGTCCGCCACCTGGCCACGGCCGCCGCCACCGCCCTCGGTGCGACCATCGCCGGGGTCGAAATCGTCGTCGGGCCGCACGGGCCGGTGGTCTGGGACGTCCAGCCCGTGCCCGAACTGCGGACGATGACTCCCTTCGAACCCCGCGAAGCCGACCTGACCGGATTGGTCGCGGTCCGCCTCATCGCCCGCTGGCCCGGCGTGTCCGGCGTGTCCGGCACCCAGGGACGGGGGATCGTCTCGATCGGGGTCACGGCGATCGACCTCTCCGGGGGCATCGAGCTGGCGGAGGGCATCGCGGATGGTATCCCTCTCGCCGTCTGAGCTGGCCACGGCGACCGGCCATCCCCCCGTCTCCGACGACCACGGCCGTGGTCACGCCAGCGGTCACGCTGGTGTCCACCAGGCCAGCCCCCATGGCGAGGCGCTGACCACGTCCGATGCGCCTTCGTCCGGCGATGACCCGGCGGACCGGGCCGACATCGGGCTGCTGGAGGGGTTGGTCGGGATCGAGTCGCTCTCCGGGGCGGAAGACGCGGCGGTCGGCTATCTGGTCGGTGCCATGGCCGAGCGGGGGTTCGAGACCCACATCGACCCGGCCGGCAATGCCGTCGGCACCATCGGCTCGGGCAAGCGGCGGATCGTGCTGCTGGGCCACATCGACACGGTCCCCGGCCGCATCCCGGTCCGGATCGCGGACGGGGTCTTGCACGGTCGGGGCAGCGTCGATGCCAAGGGACCGTTGGCGACCTTCGTCGCCGCCACGACCCGGGCCGCAGACCGGCTCAACGCGACGGTGACCGTGGTCGGAGCCGTCGGGGAGGAGACCATGGGCTCGCCCGGCGCCAGCGAGGTCGCCACCTGGCCCACGCCCGACGCCTGCGTGATCGGCGAGCCGAGCGCCTGGGACGCCCTCTGCCTCGGCTATCGGGGGACGCTTTCGCTGCGCTACGAATTGGTCCGGGACGGGCGCCACTCGGCCGGTCCGGGGCACACGGTCGCCGAGGAGGCGATCCGGTTCTGGGCCCGGCTGGAGGCCGAGATCGACCGCCGCAACGCGGGCTCGACGCGTGACTTCGAGCGGATCGGCCGGTCGCTGCGGTCGTTCAAGACGGCGGGTGACGGCCTGGCCGACACCGCGTCGCTGGCGATCGGCCTCCGGCTGCCACCCGACACTGGCGGCGACGAGCTGGTGGCCATGGCCAGGGACCTGGCCGAGGATGCCACGGTGACCTCCGACGGCCACCAGCACGCGTATAGGACCGACAAGCGCTCGCCGCTGGTCCCGCCCTACCTGCGGGCGATCCGGGCAGAGGGCGGCACGCCCCGGTTCACCGTCAAGCTGGGCACCTCCGACATGTCGGTGGTCGGGCCAGCCTGGGGCTGCCCGATCGTCGCCTACGGGCCGGGCGACGCCTCGCTCGACCACACCCCGGAGGAGCGCCTGCCACTCGATGACTACCTGCGGGCGGTCCGGGTGCTGGAACGGGTCCTGGTGGCGCTATGAGCATGGGCACGAACGGCACCGCACCCGTCGCATCCCCCAACGGCACCGCGACGCACGCCGTCCCCTCCAGGGCAGATCCGGTGCCGGTGAATGCCGGGGAAGCCGGGCTGCGGCTCGGCGTGCTGGTCTCCTACCTGCGGCCGGAAGAAAAACTGATCCTGGCGGCGGCCCGGGCCCGGGGGCTGGTCGTGACGCCGCTGTTCGACCGCGACCTGGTGCTAGACTTCGCCGCCCCGGACGCGGCCACCTCCGGCCTGGCGGTCGATGTGGTGCTGGACCGCAACGTGGCCCACGGCCGGGCCCTCTATACCCTGCGGACCCTCGAACGGTGGGGGATCGCCACCCTGAACGACTCGGCCACGGTCGCCCTCTGCGACGACAAGGTCCAGACCAGCCTGGCCCTGGTCGCGGCCGGCATCCCGACGCCCCGGACGATGCTGGCCTACTCGGTCGAGGCGGCCCTCAACGCCTGCGAGGCCCTGGGGTATCCGGCGGTGATCAAACCGGTGACGGGCTCGTGGGGGCGGCTGCTCGCCAAGGTCAACGGGCCGGAACAGGCCCGCGCCATCCTGGGCGAGAAGCTGAGCCACGGCTCCTTCCATCACGAGATCATCTATGTCCAGGAGTTCGTCGAGAAGCCCGGCCGCGACATCCGGGCCTTCGTCGTCGGCGACAGGGTGCTGGCGGCCTCGTACCGGACCTCCGAGCACTGGGTGACCAACTCGGCCCGGGGGGCCGTCTCCCTGCCCTGCCCGATCACGCCGGAGATCGAGGACCTGGCGCTGCGCTCCTGCGCCACCGTCGGCGCCCGCCTGGCCGGGGTGGACCTCTTCGAGACGCCGGACGGCCTGCAGGTGGTCGAGGTCAACGGCGGCGGCGAGTTCCGGGGCCTGATGACGACCACCGACGTCGACATCGCCGCCGAGATCGTCGAAGAGGCGATCCGGGTGGCGGAACGGGGCGCCGGCCCGGTCACCGCGATGGCCACCACCGCCCCACCGGCGATGGTGGGCGACATCGCCCCATCGACCACGAGAGCGCCGGGTGACCCCGCCCCGGTGTGACCGGGCAGGGTACCATCGAACCCTCGGCCGGTCAGCCGCGCGCCCGGTTTGATCGCTGGCTCAGCCGCCGGCGTGGCGGCCGGCACCACCCGCACGGCCTGACCGCTCCCCGGCGTGCCCGCGCGGCGATTCCCGTGATGTCGGGCGGCGGGTGCGGCG
>JBBJOE010000351.1:0-3366 GCA_037721765.1 Thermomicrobiales bacterium | reverse complement strand
CGGCGCAATATCCGTTCGACGTTCGTGAATATGCAGTATCGGCCGAAGATCCCGACCCGAATCGGTGACTACACGATCGTGGAAGAAATCCCGGCTCCGGGAGACGGGCGACGATTCCGTGCGACCCACGCGGATGGTGAGCCGCGCGAACTCGCCATGTATCCCGATCCCAAAGACCCGATCAAACGGGAGTTCTACGGGAGCGAACAGCGACTCTACAAACGCTCTCAGTTGACGGGTCTCGTACCTCGTGTCTACGACCACATCCGGTGGTCCGACGACCAATTGGTCTTTGTGTTCGCACCGCCGGCGGGGCTCTCACTGCCGGCCCGGCCGCGCCCTGGGAATCACCAGGCGGTGATCGAGGAGATCGCCTTGGCCCGAGCGGCCTTCGCCTCCCTCGCGATCGTCCACGGGGCCGGGGTCACCCACCGGGCACTCTCCCCGGCCAACGTCTTCGACAACGGACCGGACGCGTCGCCCCGTGTCGCCTTCGCCGGCTTCTTCGCGGCGCGCCAGGAGGATGGCAAACGGACCATCCAGGCGGAACTCGATGACCTCCACCTTGACGACGTCTACGCCGCGCCCGAAATCCAGGCCATGGGCTATGGCTTCGCCGACCAAGCCACGGATGTCTACAGCCTGGCCCTGATCTTTCTCGAACGGTGGTCCGGCACGAGCATCGACGACCTCCATCGGGACGGACACGGCGCGATCCAGATCCCGGAGCCCGGAGACGGGTGGCCCTATGTTCCCGACCCGCTGTTGACGGACCTCACGCGGTTCTTCCGGCAGGCGATCAATACCGGCTCACTCGTCTCGGGAGACGGTGGCGTGGTCGCCCGGCCAACGGCCCTAGAGTGCGAGGCGGAGCTAGCCAAGATCCTCGACCGCGCCGTGCCTCGTCCCGTCCCGATGACGGGCGACACGCTGGCCGATGGCCGCTACGAAATTCTCCGTGTGCTGGGGACGGGCGCCACGGCCCGCACGTTCCTCGCTCGTGACCTCGTCGCCGACGGCCTGTTCACCCTGAAGCAGTTCCTGCGCCCGGAGATCATGGCCGCCAACGGCCGCATCAGCGGCGAATTCAACGCGTTGCGGATGTCCGACCATCCCCGCATCCCCCGGGTATTCGAGATCTACCCGGCGAACGGGGATGTCCACCTCAAGCTGGACTACATCGCCGGCGACAAGCTCGGTGAGGTGATCGGACGGTATCGCCATGACGTCGCGGCCTGCCACGCCCTCGCCCAGGACGTGCTCGGCGCCATCGCCCACCTGGAGAGCCTCGAACTCCTCCACCGGGACGTGAAACCCGACAATATCGTCATCCAGAACGGCACCGGCTTCGCCTACCTGATCGACTTCGGTGCCACGACCACCCTCGCCCGGAGGACCGCCGCGGCGGGCACCCCCATCTACGCCCCGCCCGAGTCGTGGTTGGCGTCGGAACCACCACGGTCGGCCGACCGCTATGCCGCCGCCGCCGTCCTCTTCGAAGCCCTGACCGGACGCCTGCCCTGGCTACAGAACCAATCGTTGTTTGACCGGCAGGTCATGACCGACGATGAGATCGGCGACCTTCCGGCCGAGGCTCGCCGGTACGCCACCGTCCTGCTCCGGGCCCTGCACCCTGACCCGGCGCGGCGTCATGGGTCGGCGGCCGAACTCTCGGCCGATCTCGACCAAGCTCGCCGGGCGGCCATCGAGCCCTCTCCCGGCCGCTCCCGTGGTGAGGAGAAGATCAACCCGACCGTCGGCAGCATCCGGGGACTCTTCCGGAACAGCACCGGCGGCAACGCCGACAATCGGGGACTCGACACCGAGTTTGCCTTTTCGACCTACGTCGAGACCGCACTGGATACTCGCCTCCTCCCAGAGATCCTGGCCCGCCGGCCGCGCGCCGTGTTCCTCAGCGGCAACCCCGGCGATGGGAAGACGGCTTTCCTCGGCCGCGTCGAGCGGGCCCTCGGCGACCGCGGCGGGACACGGGTCACCACCGATCCCAGCGGCTGGGAATGGTCAATGGACGGCCACGCCTTCCGCGCCTGCTACGACGCGTCGGAATCGCATGATGGGCGCTCGGCTGACGAACAATTACGCGGTCGCCTGGGTGGCCTCGAAGGCGACGGGCTGCCCAACGCCCACCCGACCGTGCTCGTCGCGATCAACGACGGTCGCCTGGCGGAGTTCGTCGCCCATCACCGCGAGACACACGGCTGGCTGACGCGCCAGATCGAGGTCGCCTCGCGGCCCGACCAGCCCCGGCAGGACGGTGATGTCTGGGTCGTGGACCTGAAGCGGCGCGCATTCGTCTCCCTCCACGAGGGCGGCCCCGGAACGGCGTCCGTGATGCGCCGGATCCTGGCCGAACTGGTCGCGCCGGACCGGTGGCGGGCCTGCGAGGGGTGCGTCGCGGCCGCAGTCTGTCCCATCCGGCGCAATGCCCTCGTGCTCGATGCCGCGCCGGGCCGGCCGACCGCGAATCGCCTCGAACACCTGCTCCGACTTTCCCACCTGCGCGGGCAGCGCCACCTCACCGTCCGTGACCTCCGTTCCGGCCTGGCCTACCTGATCACCGGCGACCGTGACTGCGTCGACATCCATGCCGCGAACAGCGAATCACGAGCCTTGCCGGAGATCGACTTCTGGCGGACCGTCTTCACTACCCCGACCACGACCGACATCATGCTGGGCGAACTCCAGGTCATGGACCCGGGCCGCTCCCCCCAACCGTTCCTGGAACGCCACCTCTTCTTCCACCGCACCGACGCTGATGCCGGCCTCCGGCGCCGTATCTTCACCGACGGCCAGGATGTCCCGCCGGTCTCTAACCAGGAACACGACCAAGTCGAATGGATCAAGACCGTCAAGCGGCGCTTCTTCTTCCACGGCGTCAACGCGGGCGGCGGCACGACCGGCCTGCGGGAGTTGCCATGGGTGAGGCTGCTCCCCTACCGGTCGGGCGGGCAGTTCATGAATGCCCTCTCCGGCGACATCGACCTCGGCGAGAAGGTCTTGCCGACCATCCTGCGCGGCCTGAGCCGGTCAGACGGTCTACGCGGCGACATCCTCGACGCCGGCCTGTGCTTAACCATCGCCGATTCCGAGGTCAACCGGCTGACGGTCCTGAAGGTCTTCCCGATCGAGCGGTTCACGCTGGCCATCTCCGGTCACGGTTCCGCCGAGGTCATCGAGACGGTCCCGGACGGGCTGGTCCTCACCTACCGCAACGAGCGGTCGGCCGCGTCGCTCCTGATCCGGCTCGATCTGTTCGAACTGCTCCACCGCCTCGCCGACGGGCTCGAACCGACCAGCCCCGAGGTCATGTCCCTCTTGGAGGACCGCGTTCCCTTCAAGAGCCAG
>JBBJOE010000350.1:0-3371 GCA_037721765.1 Thermomicrobiales bacterium | reverse complement strand
ATCGAAAATGATCCGCACGACCGGGCAATGTCTCGTACGGACGCCGATAGCTGGGTCAATATTCCCATACACATGTCCAATAGAGGCCGTACGTACATGAGAAGGACGTGGGAGGAGGCGCACCTGACGGTTGATGACCACTTCGATAGCGGGTGTCGTCGGCGAGTTACTCCCCGAACAACGTTGCCAGGTCGATCGTCACCCCCGGCACGGAGGCCACGGTGAGCGCCCCATCCCGGGCGACCGTCTCGTCGTATGTCCCGTCGGATCGGCGCCGCCAGACCGTGACCGTGCGCTGCGCCGGGTGGACACGCCAGATCTCCAGGTCGCCGCGGGTGCGGTAGGCCGGCAGCTTGGTGTTGACGTCGTACCCGCCGGTGGAGGGGGAGCGGATCTCGACCACGAGCGGCAGCGGCTGGTCGTAGACCTCCAGGCCCCGCCCGCGCTGGGTCGCCTCGATGTCCGTGGGGATGATCGCCAGGTCGGGGATGTAGGTGACCGCCTCGCCGGCCCGGAGCCGGCCGGCGTTGATCCGGAGTCGATACCGGTCGCGGGGGAGGTGAACGCCGATCAGGAGGCCGAGGTGCGCCATCAGGTCGTTGTGCTCGGCCGACATCGACGACTTCTCCCGCAACTGGCCCTCGTGGAGTTCCCATTGGCCGTCCGGGTCGAGCCGGGCGACCCGTTGGTACGACGCCTCTTCGACCACGGTAGCGACCATCGTTCCCACCTCACGAACGCCGATGTCGTCTCTCCCTATTCTATTCGGTCCCATGACCTCGTCACACCCGAACCTTCGACATCCCCGGTTGCCTCGGCCCGCCTCGGCACCCTATCCTGGACCGCACACCCCGACCGTCGCCGATGCGGTCCGTCCCCGATCGCCCGTGACCTCGGCCCGGCGTGGCCCCGTGAGGACTACCGGCGCCCCGGGTCCGGCGCCGGGCGACGCCCGCCACCACGACACACGCGGAGGACCACGCCCCATGCGGATGGCACAGCAGTTCGGCCGGACCCTGCGCGAGGCCCCGGGCGACGTCGAGATCGTCAGTCACCAGCTCATGGTCCGGGCCGGCATGATCCGCCCCCTCGGCGCGGGGCTCTTCAGCCTGCTGCCGCTGGGCTGGCGCGTGGTCCGCAAGGTCGAACAGATCGTCCGCGAGGAGATGGACGCGATCGGCGGCCAAGAGCTGTTGATGCCCGTCGTCCACCCCGCCGACATCTGGCGGGAGACCGGGCGCTACGACCAGGTCGGGCCGGAGATGGCCCGCTTCAAGGACCGGGCCGACCGGGACATGGTCCTGGCGATGACTCACGAGGAGGTGGTCACCGACCTGGCCCGCTCCGAGATCAGTTCCTACCGCCAGCTGCCCCAGATCGTCTACCACATCCAGACCAAGTTCCGCGACGAGCCCCGCGCCCGGGGCGGCCTGATCCGCGTCCGCGAGTTCACGATGAAGGACTCCTACAGCCTGGACCGCGACGAGGCCGGCCTCGACGACGCCTACCGGGCCCACTGGCGCGCCTACGAGCGCATCTTCCGCCGCTGCGGGCTGCGCTTCCTGGTGGTCGGGGCCGATGTCGGGATGATGGGCGGCTCGGCCAGCCACGAGTTCATGGGCCCCTCGCCCAACGGCGAGGACACCATCCTGATCTGCCCGGCCGGGGACTACGCCGCCAACCGCGAGGTGGCCACCTTCCGCCGCGAGACCCCGGTCGCCGAAGACGCCCGGCCGATGACCGAGGTCGAGACCCCGGACGCCACGACCATCGAGGCCCTGGCCCGCTACCTCGATATCCCGGTCGCCAGGACGGCCAAGGCGGTCTTCTTCACCGGCGCCTCGGGCCGGTTCGTCTTCGCCGTGATCCGGGGGGACCTCGACGTCAACGAGACCAAGCTGCGCGGCGCCAGCGGCGAGACGGCCCTGGTCCCGGCCACCGCCGAGCAGATCCGGGCCGTCGGCGCAGAGGCGGGCTACGGCTCCCCGGTCGGCGTCCGGGATGCCCTGGTCGTGGTCGACGAGAGCGTCCGCGACACCCCGAACCTGGTCGCCGGGGCGAACCGGGTCGGGTGGCACCTGCGCGACGTCAACCTGGGCCGGGATTATGCGGCCGATGTGGTCGCCGACATCGCCTCCGCGGAGGCCGGGTTCGCCTGCCCGGTCTGCGGCACCCCGATGACCGCCGAGCGGGCCATCGAGGTCGGCAACATCTTCAAACTGGGTACCCGCTACAGCGTCGCCCTGGGCGCCACCTACCTCGACGCGGAAGGGGTCGCCCACCCGATCGTGATGGGGTCCTACGGGATCGGCCCGGGACGGACCGCCGCGACCGTGGTCGAGCAGGTCGCCGACGAGCGGGGCATCCGTTGGCCGGTGACGATCGCCCCGTACGAGGTCTCCCTGCTCTGGATCGGCACCGCCAAGGATGCCGACACGGTGGTCGCCGCCGACGCCCTCTACGCCGAACTGACCGCGGCCGGGATCGAGGTCCTCTACGACGACCGGACGGAGCGCGCCGGCGTGAAGTTCAACGACGCCGACCTGATCGGCAACCCGATCCGCCTCTCGGTCAGCAGCCGGACCCTCGCCGAAGGCCAGGCCGAATTGCGTCTCCGCTCGGAGGCGGAGTCGACCCTGATCCCCGTCGCCGAGGTCGTCCCCACCATCCAGCGGCTCCTCGCCGGCCTCCGCGCGCCCCTCACCGGCGACCCCGCCCCGGCCGTCTGACCGGGCCACCCAACCAGCGCGACGCCATCGCCCCATGGGTGATCTCCTGGCCGGTCGGCCGGTGTGGTGAACAGCCAGGTGCCGGACGGCCGATCGTCCTGGATGATGGAGATGGCGCGTGATGCCCGGCCATGGGCGCGGTCTGGGTGAGGACCCGCGGTGTCCACGGCCGCACGTCCCGGAGCCCGACGGCACGGTGGTCGGCCAGGATCAGGCCGCGAGATCAGGTCACGGTTATGATTCGCGGCACGCTGACGGGCGGCCGCCGGTCGATCATCCGTCCGATGCCGCCGAGATGACGGTGCTGGTCACCGGACATCACGTCTCGTTCGTATGGGAGAGCGTCAGATGGAGCCCATCGTGTTCGCGGGGTCAGAAGGTGATTTCCACGGTTTGGGGCCGGTACGATACCGTATCCTCGCCGAGGGTCCGGACCTTCCGGTCGCCATCGTGGAGAGCACGGTCCCGGCGGGCTTTCCTGGCCCGGTCCGTCACCGGCATGCGACGATGACGGACATCTTCTACGTCATGGAGGGCACGTTGGCGTTCGACCTCGGGGGAGAGCGGCGCACGCTCGGCCCCGGCGGATTCGTGCTCGTGCCGCCTGGCGTCGTCCATACTTTCTCCAACCCTGCGATGGAA
>JBBJOE010000051.1:0-12700 GCA_037721765.1 Thermomicrobiales bacterium | reverse complement strand
GGGATCAGCTTGGCGGTCGAGAGCAACTTGCCGGTGGCCGGGTCCGGGTTGCGCTCGAAGTAGGCGCCCGGGGAGCGAACCAACTGGGAGACGACCACCCGCTCGGCCCCGTTGATGATGAACGTGCCGTCCGAGGTCATCATCGGGAAGTCGCCGAGGAAGATCCCGTCGGGGCCGGTCTCTTTGATCTCCCCCGTCTCCCGCAGCACCAGCCGGGCCGAGATGCGCAGTGGGGCGGCATAGGTGATGTCGCGGTCACGGCAGTAGACCTCGGCGACGCGGGAGTCGAGCTTGGCCCGATCCTGCTCCTCGCCCTTCGGCATCCGCGTCCAGGGCGGGTCGAAGCGCGGCTCCGAGATGGTCAACTCCATTTTCTTATGATGGTCGGTGATCGGCGAGATCTCCTTGAGGAGTTCCTTCAGCCCTTCCCGGATGAACCACTCGAAGGATTCGGTCTGGACCTGGACCAGGTTCGGCATTTCCAGAGCGGTCGGGATGCGGGAGAAGCTGCGCCGGTTGACGCCCCGGTTCGATCTCACCTGCAACGCGGCACCGCCGGTCGCGGTCGCGTCGGCACGTGTCAATTCCTCAACGGCCATGGATTCTCCCCCATCGTGTGCCACCACCCCTGGCGGTGGCCCGCTGGCACCGGACGCGACCCCGGCACATCGTCGAAAGGCGAAGCCCGGTGGACCGGCCCGCGGGACCGGTGGTCTCTCCCCGGGGTGATGGGTTCACCGCTGTCGTGGCGCCTTCGCCGTCGCCCGCCGTTGGGCCCGTCCTCGTCCTCGTGGCCCACTCGACCACCTATCCCCCGTCGCCGACGGTGCCCAGCCTTGCGGGTACCGGGGGCGGAGGGGTACGATGCGTCGAGAATGACCCGTTCACCCCCGCACCGCTTACCGCCCATCACGGGCGATGTCGCCACGTTTCGACGGCGACCCATTGACCACCGGCCGGGTCACGGATGTCGCGGCCACCCGGGCCGAAGCGGACAAACCCCATGGGAAGTCCGCAAAAGAGGATATCGGGCGACGCGTCGGGCATGACGAATCCGGAAGGGTATACATTCCCCTCCCGGGTGGAAACTGTCCGTCTCGATCACCCAGCACGCGCCGCCATCAACCTCTCTGACGAGGTCGCATCATCGGACATTCCCCGATCAATGCGAACGAATATGGTACGCGCTATGGGACGCCTTGTCAACACCCACGAGGTGCAAAAACGGTCGTCGGCCGGGCGTGGTGTCCGCCCTCGACAGCTCGCCGCGGGGGCCGGTCGCGCCGGGTTTCCCGAGATGCCGCAAACGACGACCGCGACGTTCCGGCCATTGCGACCGTGGGAGGGGCCGCCTACACTCCTTCCAAGGGTTCTTCGCTCCCTCGGGTAAGGACCGGAGACGGGGCCGCATCGTCCATCTAACGAGTCGTCCACCCGACCGGTGAAGGGGCACGGCGCCCATCACGCGACACCTATGGCGATTGGCGGGGGGTGACGATGAGGGTACAGACTGACGGGGTCGCCGGGCGCCAAGTTGAGCCCGTCGGAGTCCGTGCCATCATCGGGGCGAACCGGGGCATCTACCGGGTCTCCCGCCACTGGTTGGCCATCTCCAACGCCCTCGCGGGAGTCTTCGTCCTCTTGCCCATCCTCTCGCCGCTGTTGCGGGCCAACGGGGCCGACCAAGCGGGCAGCGCGATCGACGGCACCTTCCGATATCTCTGCCACCAGCTCGATGACCGCAGCTTTCACCTGGCCGGGGAGCGGGTCGCTTGCTGCCATCGCTGCCTGGCGATTTACGGGGGGCTCTTCCTCATCGGATTATCGTTCGCCGCCGTCCGGGATCGGGTCGGTCCCCCGCGGGTTTCCGTCGCGGCGCTGCTCCTGATCCCGATCATGGTCGATGTCCTGACCCAACCAGCCTTCGACCGGGACAGCACCATGCCCCTCCGCGTCGTCACCGGGGCACTCTTTGCCCTGGCAGTGAACTGGGCCCTGCTGCCTCGCCTGAACGCCGGGTTCGCCGGGATCGGGACACAGATCGAGACCCGATTCGATCGTCTGGTCGCCGCCGGCCGGGCGCGGCCACTGGCCGGGCTCACTGGGACCCCGCGGTGATACCGTGAATCCGCTCGTCTCGACCCCGGTCGTCGTCGCCGTCTCCGGGGGTATCGCCGCCTACAAGGCCGCCGACCTGGTCAGCTCCCTGGTCCAGGCCGGGGCCGTCGTCGACGTGATCATGACCCGTGGCGCCAGCGAGTTCGTCCGGCCCTTGACGTTCCAGGCCCTCACCCACCGCACCGTCCACGAGGATCTCTTCGCGCCGTGGTCCGAGGCGTCGCTCGGTCACGTCTCCCTCGCCCGCGACGCCGCCCTGCTGATCGTCGCGCCCGCCTCGGCCAATACCATCGCCCGTCTCGCCCTGGGCATGGCCGACGACCTGCTCGGCGCCGTCGCCCTGTCGACCCGGGCCCCGATCCTGTTGGCCCCGGCGATGGAGCACCACATGGTTCACCACCCCGCCACCCGGGGGAACCTCGACACCCTCGTGGCCCGGGGCGCCACGCTGGTCGGCCCGGCATCGGGCCGCCTGGCCTCCGGCGAGACGGGCGACGGTCGCCTGGCCGCCATCCCGGACATCATCGCGGCGGCTCGCCGGTTGTTGGGCCGGGCCGGGCCGATGGCGGGACGTCACGTCGTCGTCACCGCCGGGGGGACGCGGGAACCGATCGACCCGGTCCGCTACCTGACGAACGGCTCCTCCGGCCTGATGGGCTACGCCATCGCCAGGGCGGCCATCGACGCCGGGGCGACCGTCTGCCTGATCTCGGCCCCGGTCGCCCTGCCACCGGTTCCCGGCGCCGAGATGGTCCGGGTCGAGACCGCCCAGGAGATGGCCGCCGCCGTGGGAGAACAGACCGGGAGGGCCGATGTCCTGATCATGGCCGCCGCCGTCTCGGACTTTCGCCCGGCCTCCGTCGCCGGGGAGAAGGTCAAGAAACGGGGCGATGGGTCGGGCCTGAGCCTCGACCTGGTCCCCAATCCCGACATCCTGGCCTCGCTCGATCGGCCCGGCCTCCTCAAGGTCGGGTTCGCCGCCGAGACCGAAGACCTGATCGCGAACGCCCGGTCCAAACTCGTCGCCAAAGGACTCGCCATGATCGTTGCGAACGACGCCCGGGTCGCCATCGGCCGCCCCGACAACGAGGTGGTGTTCCTCACGCCCGGTACCGACCCCGAACCGTTGCCCCGAATGGCCAAGGATGACCTCGCGGCCATCCTGATCGCCCGGATCGCCGGTTTGCTCGACAGGGATCGCGCGTGATCCATCCCCCGGTCGAACCTCGTCGCGGCACGATCTCGGTCGCTCGCTCGTCGCTGGCGATCGAGATCCTGCTCAACATCTACGCGCTGGCAGCCACGGCCGTTCTGGGCCGGTTGGTCCTCCTCGGGGCCGGCGTCCCGGATGGCCTCCCGGTCGGGTCACTCGTCTACCGGTGGACCGATCCGCTGGTGGCCCCGATGACCGGTCTACCGGGGGCGACCCGGCCGATCTTCGGATTGATCACCCTGCCCGACATGACATTGGCCGCCCTGGTCGCCCTGATCCCGCTCGCCGCGCTGGCCCGCTCGGCCGATCGGCACTGACGTCCCCTGGCCCGCGAGTTGCACTGTGGCGGTGGATCGTGGATCGTTCGTCCCAGAGACGGTCATACCCGGAGGGGTGGGCACTGGGCCCGGGCCGCATGATCGCGACCCAACCTTACCGCGCGGGCGGACATCCCGCCGATCGACGGACGCGGCACTTCGTGATGGAGCGAGACCATGATGGTCAGGAACACGACGCGCGGGATCTTGGGCCTGGTGTTGGCGGCGGGCGCGACCTGGTTGGCGAACTTCATCGTCGAGAAGGTCTTCGGGCCCGAAGAGGGCGAACCCGCCCGCCGGTGAACGCCAGGGCAGAACCCGCGAGGCCTCCGGAGCCCCACGGGGGCCAAGTCACCCGGGTGGTCTCGGTCGTCCTGGATCATGCGTCCTGTCCGGAGATAGCCTGTCGGGGCCGTCGTCGCGGCGGCCGCTCCGGCACGGTGGCGAATCAACCAGTCGCCGGCGATGCCAGGCACCGGACACGGCTTCAGTCCGCGGCGGGGGTGACCCTTGGTGGCTAGCGTGCAACGCCGGGTGGCGGTGATCGCCAACCCGACCACACGCCGGGACGTCGAGAAGATCTTCGCCCGGATGGCCCACCGCCGGCCCGAGCACGTCGTCCTCGAGACGTATGTCACCGACGGGCCGGGCGCGGCTGCTGAACTGGCCCGTCGCCTTGGCCCGGACGTGGAGATCCTGGTTGCCATCGGCGGCGACGGTACCGTGAGCGAGGTGGCGACGGCGATCGCGGGATCCCAGACCCGGCTCGGCATCATCCCGGCCGGCTCGACCAACATCATCGCCCGCGAACTGGCGATCCCGGTCGGTCTCGACGCCGCGGTCAACCTGGTGTTCCACGGTGAACGGGAACATCGGATGGACGTTGGCCAGGTCGGGGATCGAAGGTTCCTCCACATGGCTGGCGCCGGGCTCGACAGCCACATCTTTGCCAACGCCGACCGCCGCCTAAAGCGCCGAGTCGGCTGGGTCGCCTACCTGCCCCCCGGGTTCATGGCCCTCAAGCAACCCATCGCCCAAATGACCGTGGACATCGACGGCGAGGCGATGACCGTCGCCTCCCGGCTCGTGGTCGTGGCGAACGGCACGTCGGTCGTGACGCCGCGCCTGGCGCTGCTCCCCGAGATGTCCTCGAATGACGGCTGGCTCGACGTGTTGATCTTCACCGCCGCCAGCCCCGTGACCGTGGCCCGCACAATCGGCGGCCTGTTGACCCACCGCCTGCACCGGTCGCCCGATGTCATCCACCGGCGAGGGCGCAAGATCGTGATCGGCGCCGACCCGCCTCTGCCGGTACAACTCGACGGCGACGCGATGCTGACGACCCCGGTGACGATCACGATCGACCCGGGAGCCCTTCGCGTCCTCGTGCCTTGAGTCCTGGACCCGCCGACCACGGCCAGATCACGACGGGCCGGGGGGCATGTGGCCCCCCGGCCCGTCGTGATCGTTCTTCCTCCCCTTGGTTCACCGGGGCCCCAACGGTCCCGACCGGCACATCGTCACGGCAGGGTCAATGTCTGCTGGCCCGACCCCGGCATCACGAACTCCGGAGCGCCAGTGTCGTGATTGGTGATGTACGTGGTCGCGACATCGGTCGTGTAGACCGAGAACGAGATCGCCGAGAATTTCTCCGTCTCCTGCCCGGCCGCCAGTGATCCCTCAAAGACGGTCTGGCCATCGGCGACCACCGTGAGCCATCCGATCCCGACATCCCGGGCGGCGAAGCTCAAGGTGACCGAGACGTCGGCGAACGCGGTCTGGGTCGCGGCCACGGTGCGAGCCTCGGCCGTCGCGCTGGCGGCCGCCGTGCCCTCGGCCTCGCCGGTCGCGGCAGCGTCGGGGGTCTCGGTGGCGGTCGGCGCCTTGGTCGGCTCCGCTTCGACTTCCTCGGTCTCCGTCGCCGTCGCCGTCGCCCGCGAGCGAACCGTGTCCGAGGACGCCGAACTGCCCGCGTCGGCCACGTCCTCGCCAGACGCCCGGTCCCGACCCCCGGCGGCCGGAGAGCCGCCGGCAGCGGTCTCGTCAGCGGGGAGGGTCGCTGTCTCCGCCCGTTCGGGGGTCATGATCGGGGCCTGCTGGACCTGGAGCGGCATCGCCGTCAGGGTCGGGATGGCGGTGGCGGTCGGGACCCCGGAATCGGGAGCGAAATAGGCCGAGTAGAACCAGGCGAAGACGATGGCGCTCATCACCACCAGAAACGCGATGATCGCGAAGTTCGGCGCCCAGTGGCTCGGCATGTTGAGCGGTTTGACGGCCACCACGACATCATCGACCCGGCCGCCGGGGGCCTGGGCCTCGTCGAACATCGCCAACAGGGTGTGCGCGTCGAGGCCCAAGTAGGCCGCGTAATTGCGGACAAACCCCCGCTGGTAGATGACGGCCGCCGGGAGCGCCGCGAAGTTCTCGTCTTCTAGGGCCGCGAGGTGGTGCCGATTGATCCGGGTCGCCAGCTCAGCTTCTTTGAGCGTGACCCCTTTATAGGCCCGTGCCTGTCGCAGCGTATCGCCGAGGTTGGCCATCCGTGCGTCGTTTCTCCGTTCCCCTCAGAGGCACCAGCATGCCTCTCCCCAACGGCATCCTACCACGCGACACGCTCCGGTGCCCGCCGGTCACCTCCCCGCGCGTCGCATCGTCCCGTCACGTTCGCCGAGCCGCTCCGAGCTCCCGTCGCCCAGGAGGGTATCCACCAGCGGGGTCGGCAGGCCATGGGCTTGGATGTCGTCGGTACCGAGCCAGACCATGTCGTGCGGTAACCACCAGGTCCCGATGATCGATTCGCAGGGCTGCTCTTCGGCCGTGACCATCCGGCGATGGGTAAAGGCGTGGGTATTGGTGCACCACCCACGTTCCCCTGACTCCGCTGGCCGAAAGTCCCGGCACGTCGCACACATCTTCGGCACCGAGGCGATCTGGGTTGCCCACCGCCCGGCCACACCCGAATCGCCTCCCGCCGTCGCCACGACACGGTCGTCCAGACGGATGACGCCGTTGATAGGACCGGTCGCCGCGACCTCCGGAGAGCGCTGGCTGACCAGCGGCAGGTCGACCGGGTCGCCCGCGTCGGCGGCGGCTCTGGGGACGGACAACGGCGATCGGCCGGGGCCACCCCCGCTTGCCCGGGACGCCGGCCCCGTTGACCCAGGTCCGGCCGAGACCGCTCCCCGCCTACCTTCACCGGATCGTTGCCCGGCCGGGACACGGTCGGGGAATGTGGTGCCCCGACCGGCCGCGGCGGGCGCGGCGGCGGCTCGATCTTCTTCACGGGTGCCGGCGGCATCGTGGCCGCCGTACTGACGAGCGTTTCTTCGATCGCCGAGAGGAGCCGGGGCGTCTCGTCGCTCATCCCGGCTGGACAGGGCGTCGGGGAGAGCCCCGGCGACCGGGTCCGCCGCCTCACCGACCAACTCGCTGGCCTGCCAGCGTTGGCGCCACTGGCGCCGCTCCGCCATCGTTACCGAGACGAGCGGATCGCCCGTCCCGCCCGGCGCCCGGACCGGCGACTCCTGACCGTCGCGGGGAGAGCGGGAAGTGCCTTGGGGGCCCATCGACTCACCGGAGTCTGGGGTCGCTGCCCCGTGGAACCCCGTGGTCCCGTGGGGACGCTCGTCGGCCGGGGCATGATTCGTCATCGCCTCGGCATCCCGGTGGGACGGCCCCTGCCCTCCGAGCAACGCCTCGTCCGCGGCCTCGCGATCGGCTCCCCCCCGTCGCCAGGACAGCACCGGCGCCGGGCGCTCGTCAGACACCGGATGACGCGGGAGCGGATCACGGGTGGCCGCGTCAGGGTGGGCCCCGGCGTCCGATCGCCCCATCGGCACGGACGCGTCGGCGTGGGGAGTGACCACCGTCCCGTGGCAGGCCGCCCCATCGTCGTGGGAGGGGCCGGCGCCCGGTTGGGTCCAACGCATCGGCCGCGACGCCAGCGGTGCACCCCGCTCGATGTCGAGTGTCGTGCGTGGTGTCACGCCGGCCACGGGGTCTCCGGTCGCCGTGCCGGCGATCGTGCCAGAGGGTCCGTCTGGGGCGTCGGCCGCCGGAAATCGAGGTGAATCCGCCTCGGGACCCGCGGGGACCGCCGCGTCGGCCCGGGACACGTCGTCCGCCGGGGAAGACACCGTCTCCCACGTGCCGAACGGCAACCCGACATAGCGAGATTGCCCGAGGGCTCGTTCGCGTTGGATCTCGTGGGCCCGGCGTATGGTGCCGGATCCGCCCCGCTCCTCGGCGACCCGGATCTCGTCGTTCGACAAGGGTACGTCGATCGGCCGGGGCGCGGGCTCGGAGCGCCAAAGACTCGGTTGCTCACCGACCACGACATCGCGGGGCTCGTCATCTGCCCCGTCCGCCGTCTCGGACCGGATCGGTTGGGCGAAGACGGCCGCGGCGGCAATCTCGGCCGGGGTCGCCGGGGGCAACGGTGCCACCGTCACCGTCAAGTCGGCGCCGTTCTCGGGCCGGGCGTCCCAGAGGTCCTTCTTCCACCCGTTGATACAGGCGAGCTCGTTGCGGCGGACCATCACGAGCCCGTCGCGCTTCCGCTCCGGGTGATGGCACCACCCACTCCGCGCCATCCCGGCATCCGCGAAATGGCGACATGACCCACAGTTGCGCTTCCCCACGTTCCCGTCCCCCCAGACGTCGACCCGCCCCACCGGATCCGCGATGCACAGGTTCGCCCCACCAGGTCGCGGTCCCCGAAGACCGGGGTCACGCACAGACCCGATCTTCATTCGTCAACCTGAGGCACCGATACCCTTTTGTGCTCGCCGTTCGCCGATTGTACCCCTCACTCCGAGCGTTGTCTACGTGTCAAAACCGTGACGTTTCGACCGGGCGGAGGGGTCGCCTTTTCCCGTCCCGTAACGGCACCGGCGGTCGCTACGGCCCCCGGCCCCCAGTTCCCGAAGGGCCATTTCCGGATCCCTCGCGACGACCATGTATACTGCCGTGTTCACCGTTGTCAGGGCGCCGGATCACCGTGGACCGGATTTGCCCTTGCCGCCGGATCGTCATCCCTCTTGTCCCTCGCCATGTCCCCACCGGCTGCCACGACGGCATGTCCGGCGGGTGACGAGGAGTCACGCGTGGTCAGCGCCCCCGTCATCCAGCTTCGCCCCGCCTCTGGTCCGGCCACCGGACCGGCCCGGATGGCGCCGAACGGCAAGCGGTTCTTCATCTGGACCATTGGCTGCCAGATGAACGAGGCCGACAGCGCCAAGGTCGCCGCCATGCTGCAGGAAGTCGGCTACCGCCGGACCGAGGACGAGAATGACGCCGACATCGTCGTCCTCAACTCGTGCGTGGTCCGCCAGGCCTCCGAGGATAAGGTCGCCGGTAAGTTGAACGCCCTGGCCCGTTTGAAGCGGGAACGGCCCTCGATGCCGTTGGTCCTCACCGGCTGCATGGTCACCAACCAGCAGGATGCCCTCCGGGAGCGGTTCCCCCACGTGGACCTCTTCTTCGATCCATCCGACTTCGGCCAGCTCCAGCGCGTGGTGCCAGAACTGGCCGACCTCGAAGACGACCTGGAGGACCTGCCCCACTACTACGCACCCGAGAGCCTGGGCCTCGCCGGGCGGGCCGGCGTCACCGCCTACATCCCGATCATCTATGGCTGCAACTTCCTCTGTTCCTACTGCATCGTTCCTTACCGCCGTGGTAAGGAGACCAGCCGGCCCCTCGCCGACATCGTGCGGGAGGTCGAGGGACTGGTCGCTGGCGGCGTCCGCGAGGTGACCCTGCTCGGTCAGACCGTCAACGCCTACGGTCGCGACCTGCCGGGACACCAGCATCTGGCCGACCTGCTCCGGGCCGTGGACGCGATCCCCGGCCTCGAACGGCTCCGGTTCTTGACCTCCCACCCCAAGTACATGTCGGACGAGATCATCGACACCATGGGCGAGCTGCAGACCACCTGCGAGCACATGAACCTGCCGGTCCAGGCGGGGGACAACGAGACCCTGCGGCGGATGAGACGGACCTACACCCGAGACCTGTGGCTCGACCGCATCGACCGGTCCCGCCGGGCCATGCCGGGCTGCACCGTCGCCACCGACATCATCGTCGGCTTCCCGGGCGAGACCGAGGCGCAATTCCAGCAGACCTACGACCTGCTTGCCGAGGCTCGCTGTGACAAGGTCCACCTGGCCATGTACTCGCCGCGGCCCGGCACCCTCTCCGCCCGCTGGGAGGACGACATCCCCCACGAGGAGAAGGCTCGTCGCCACCGGGAGATCGAGGCCCTGCAAGAACGGGTCTGCACCGAACTCAATGCCGTCCGGCTCGACACCACGGTCGAGGTCCTGATCGAGGGCCGGGCCAAGGGTCGCTGGACCGGCCGGACCCGGGGCAACACCCTGGTCCACTTCGACGACGACCGGGAACTCCTCGGCAAGCTGGTGGATGTCCACGTCACGCGGACCAGCCCGTGGTTCTTGATGGGCGAGCCGGTGGGCACGCCGCGATGACCGGATCCGACCGACCGGCCGGAGGATCGTCATCCCCCCGGCACTGAACCGTCACACCTGATCGAGACGCGCGACTCCACGTACCCATCACGAGAGGACGACCGACCATGGACGGTACCACCGCGACGCAGGACCAGACGCGAACGGCTCCCGGGGCCCCGACGCCGCCGCCGGTCAGCCGGCAGAAGCCCAAGCCGCGCCGGACGCTCATCATCGACCTGCGCTCCACCGCCCTCCAGAACCGCTGGGAGGAGGCTCTGGCGATCAGCGAGGAGATGCTGCAGCGGTTCCCGCCGGACGCCGAGACGTTCAACGCCAAGGGCCGCGCCCTCAGCGCCCTGCGGCGCTATCCCGAGGCGTTCGAGGCCTACCAGGAATCGCTCCGCCTCGACCCGCCCAACATGATCGCCCGCCGCAACCTACAGCGCCTCGACATCGTACGGAACCGGGACGCCGCGAACGCGCTGAGCGACGTGCCGGTGGTCATCGCCGCCATCCCGCGCACGAACGTCTTCATCGAGGAGGTGGGCAAGACCTGGCGGGGCGAGCTCGTCAACGCCGCTGACACCGGCACCCTCAATGAGGTGTCGACCGGAGAGCAGCTCAAGATGGTGGTCGCCGGCGAGCGCCTCTACGTCGAGGACCAGCACGGCATCCGCCTGGGCGAGTTCGACGCCGACACGGCCATCCGGGTCATCAATCTGACCGCCAGCGGCAACCGCTATGAGGTCTACGCCCTCGGGGTCACCACCCAAAGCATCGCCGTGATCCTGCGGGAGGTGTACCGAGACCCCCAGCAGGCGACCACGGTCTCTTTCCCGGGAAAGATCCGGGCGACCCGGGCCTACCTCCGCGAGCGCGACTTGCTGATGCAGCGCGACGAGGCCGACTTCCTCGACGCCGGCGACGATGATGACGTGGACGACGACGACGATCGGCCCCGGACGGCCGACCCGACCGACGAGTTCGAGGGGCCGGACACCGAGGCCGCGAGCCTGGTGCCAAGCAGTGCCCGCCTGGAAGAGGACGACGAGAACGCGATCTGACCCCGGGCCGGACATCCCGACCGCGATGGGAGCCCGCCCCGGGCCGAACGAGCCGGGGCGGGCTGCCCCGTCAGGGCGGCGAGGTCGGCAGGTGCCAGGCGCCCCGGCGCTCGAACGCCACGCGCCCGGACTCGAACCGGGCCCCGATGGCGTCACCTTCGCCGATCACCCAGGCCAACCGCGCGTCATGATCCCCCGCCGGGTCGTCGTCCGTGACGGGCCGGGCGCCTTCGAACGGGCATGTCCCGCGCGGCGTCGCCGCCACCACCAGCGAGCCCGTCCCGGGCACGACGGCGACCTCATCCCGCGGCCCGGTGAGCACCACCGTGGCCGAGACCCCACCTCGGTCAGTCCCCTGGCCCATCTCGCGCAGGCTGGGCACGATCACCACCCGTGATCCGCCATGGCCCACGACGACGTGCCACCTGTCGTCACCGGGGATGACGGGAGGTTCCACGTCCACGCTCACCGCACCGGGCAACGTGATGCGGATCGAGTGACGGAGGGTCGTCACCCCCTCACCGGCCAACGCGCTCTCCCGGGCCGCAACGCCCGGCGGGACGATCGCCAGCGCGGTACCCGGCCGCCGTCGCCGCAGGACATGTTCTGGCACCGCCGCCGCCGCCCCGCTCCCGGCCGAGAGCAGGATGTCGAGCCGGGGCGCCGTCGGTCGGGCCACGCTGGCCCAGGCGCGGTCGAAGGCATCAGGGTCGTCGCCCGCCGCGATCAAGAGCCGGGCCCTCCCGGTCCGGATCAGGACCGAGAGGGCTGACCCGGAGCCCAGGACGATCACTCCAGCGGCGCCGGTCACCGCTCCCCAGTGTCCCGCGAGCAGCGTCGTCGCGGCGGCCGAGGTCGTGAAGATCGCCGCGAGCCCGGCCACGGCGGTCCGCCGGGTGATCGGGAGGCCACCTATCCCTTCCGGTCCCGGATACCCAGTCGGAGGGCCGGTTACCATCGGGCCGGGATCAGACCCGGCCATCGGTATCGAGGACTACCAGGGTGACGCTTGCCCCGCCGGGCACCGTCTCCCCAGGCGGTACGGGCTCGCCCTCGACCTCGACCGCGACCACGTCCCCGTCGTCGACGGTGACATCACCCGGGTCCACGCCCAAGTCTTCAAGGGCATCGGCGTCGACGATCCAGTCGTCCTCGACGGCCAAGCCCGCCGTCTCGAATTGGGCCCGGACATCGGCGGACGGGCGACCGACGACGTTGGCCGGGACCACCACCGCGTCGCCCCGGCTGACGAACAGGGTCACCTCGTCCCCGACCGACGCGCTGGTCGCGGGCGCGAACCGCACGACCGAGCCTACCTCGACCCGGGCGTCGGTTACCGGTTCGACTACCACGTTGATGCCCTGACCGGCCAAGATGTCCCGCGCCTCGGTCTCTGGTCTCCCCACCAGGTCGAGCGTACCAAGTGCGACCACGGGCGACCCGAGGCTGGGCCGGATCATCACCGTCCGGCCCTGCTCCCAGGTCGTATCGACCGGCGGGTCCTGTTCGGCCACCACT
>JBBJOE010000050.1:0-12715 GCA_037721765.1 Thermomicrobiales bacterium | reverse complement strand
GTCGTCTCGATCACGGGCACGATCGACTTGGGACTGGCGCCGTACCTCGAACGCGCGATTGACGAGGCGGAAGCGGCGGACGCGTTAGCCCTCATCCTGGAGATCGACACCCCCGGTGGCCGGCTCGACGCCGTGCTGCAGATGCAGGATGCCCTGCTGGACGCCGACATCCGGACCATCGCGTTCGTCAACCGGACGGCCTTCTCCGCCGGGGCGCTCGTCGCCATCGCCGCCGAGCAGATCTACATGGTCCCGGGGGCGGTGATGGGTGCGGCGACCCCGGTCGACGGGGCTGGGGAGAGCGCGAGCGAGAAGGTGATCTCGGCGGTCCGCAAGACCTTCAAGACGACCGCCGAAGTCCGTGGGCGTGATCCCCTCGTGGCCGAGGCGATGGTCGATCCCAACGTCGTGATCGACGGCCTGGTCGGATCAGGCGAGTTGCTGACATTGACCACGACGGAGGCGACCGCCTGGGGCTACGCCGATGGGGTGGTCGCCGACCGTGCCGGCCTCCTCCAAGCCGCCGGCCTCACCGGCGCTCAGGTCACGGAGGTCTCGCCGGGCCCCGCCGAGCGGTTGGTGCGCTTCGTGACCGATCCCGTGGTCGCCTCGCTGCTGATCACCGCCGCCATCCTGCTGATCATCGGTGATCTCTTCGTCGGCGGATTCGGCGTCATCGGCGGCGTCGGCTTGCTGCTCCTCGCCGTCTTCTTCTGGGGTCACACGCTCGCCGGGTTAGCCGGATGGGAGGACATCGCGCTCGTCGTGCTTGGTTTGGTTCTGATCGGGGCGGAAATCTTCGTCATCCCTGGCTTTGGCGTGGCCGGCATCGCGGGGCTCGGCGCTCTCGCGGCCGGGTTCTGGCTCGCGATGGTCAGCCGGGAGATCCGGACACCGGAGGCCACCGAGCGGGCTGGCTGGTCGGTCACCGCGGCGTTGCTCGGCGTGGTCATCGGGACCATCGCGCTGTTCGCGTTCCTGCCCCGCCTCCGGCCCGCTGGTGGCCTGGTGCTCCAGGAACAGGTGGGCACAGGCAGACCACGGCAAACGCGACCGCCGGGCGGATGGCTCCGCTGGTTTGGGGGCGGCGCTGGGCTCGAGTTGGCGCCGGAACGGGCGCCACACGTCGCGTGGCCGCCGCGCGAGGCACCGTTGACCAGCCTGAGCGGCGTCGCGCTCTCGGATCTCCGGCCGAGCGGGCGGGCCGACTTCCACGGCCGCGAGATCGACGTGGTCACCACCGGCGAGTACATCGCGGCCGGCGAGGCGATCACGGTCGTCGCCGACGAGGGATACCGCCGCATCGTCCGCCGGGCCGAGCCCGTCGCCGGTTAGCAACCACCCGCGTGCGCATGGCCGCACGCCACACGGGACGCGATCGTCCCACTCTCCATAGGAGGTCCGATGGACACCAGCGGTATCACGCTCCTCGTTGTCTTGGCGCTCGTCGCGGCGCTCATCGTGTTTGTCCTCTACTTCGTGCCGGTCGGGCTCTGGATCACCGCCATCTTCTCCGGCGTTCGCGTCGGACTCGGCACGCTGATCGGGATGCGGCTTCGCAAGGTCAACCCGAGCGACATCGTCCGGCCCTACATCAGCGCCGCGAAGGCGGGGATACCGCTGGACGTGGGCCAGATGGAGGCGCACCACCTCGCCGGCGGCAATGTCGGCCGGGTCGTCCAGGCCCTGATCTCCGCCGACCGCGCCAATATCGATCTGCCCTGGAAGCGCGCCACGGCCATCGATCTCGCTGGCCGGGACGTGCTGGAAGCGGTGCAGGTGAGTGTCAATCCGAAGGTGATCCAGACGCCCCGGGTGGCGGCGGTGGCCAAGGACGGGATCCAGGTGATCGCGGTGGCACGGGTCACGGTTCGCGCCAACATCGAGCGGCTCGTCGGCGGTGCCGGGGAAGAGACGATCATCGCCCGCGTCGGCGAGGGCACCGTCTCCTCGATCGGGTCCGCGGCGAGCCATAAGACCGTTCTGGAGAATCCGGACGCCATCTCCCGGCACGTCCTGGATCGGGGCCTCGACGCGGGCACCGCCTACGAGATCTTGTCGATCGATATCGCCGATGTCGATGTCGGGCGGAATATCGGTGCCGAGCTGCAGACGGACCAGGCAGAGGCCGACAAGAAGATCGCCCAGGCCAAGGCGGAGGAGCGACGCGCGATGGCCGTCGCCCTGGAGCAGGAGATGCGTGCCAAGGTCGTGGAGGCCGAGACGCAGGTGCCGCTCGCGCTCGCCGACGCCTTCCGCAGTGGTCGCCTTGGCGTGATGGATCACTACCGGATGGAGAATCTCCAGTCAGACACGCGGATGCGCTCGTCGCTCGCGGGCGAGGACGAATAGCCATGCCGCGGGCGGCACGGCGAGAGGCGAATCGATGAGTATCCGCCGGACCCTGACCGGGATGATGAACGAGGCGCTCGAATCGGTACGTCCACCGCTTCAAGGCGAGGCGTACCCCGTTGAACCCTTGAGGCGGCCCACGCCGCCACCGGAGCCAACTCCGACAGATGAGCAGCGTCCCGCGCGCCGCCCCGCGCCTCCGGCCGTACCGCCATCGCGGCGGTCCCGGGACGTCCGGCGTGCCGAGGTGCTGGCGGCGTTGTCGTCACGCGCCGGCGTGCGCCAAGCGCTGGTCCTGCGGGAGATCCTCGGCCCACCGAAGGCCATTCGCGGTTTGGATGAGGACTGAGCGGGGGTGTCTGTCCGGTGGTGCGGGAGGCGCTGTCTGCCCCGCGGTCAGTTCGTCCCGTCCGCTACCCGCATGGGCAGGACTTCCCCGGTCGGCGTGCCTGGATCGGGGTATGACCACCGGGACGGGGTAGGATGGGGGAACACGTCAGGACGCTGACGATGCCCCGGCCGGACGATCGGGTCCCGGCCGGGGGCAGTCACGACGGGGAGGGGTACGCGTGGTCGCGGTCCACAGCACGGTCGGCACACTGGTGATCGTCGCCTACCTGGCGACGGTGGTCCTCTCGTTTAGCGGGTGGGGACCGCCCAAGGTGGGACGGATCGTCTCGGGGATCGGGTCGGTGCTGCTGTTGGTCCAGATCCTGATCGGGTTCTACCTGCTGGGCGAGGGGAATCGGAACGCGGCCCTCCATTACGTCCTGGCCTTCGTGGCGCTGGTCTCGGTCGGGATCGAGCACGCCGTGGCGCGGCCCCGGGGCCAGCGGGCGGCCGGGTTCGCGGCGGTCGCGACCCTGGTGATCGTGCTGCTGACCTACCTGGTCGGCCAGGGAACGATCGGTTGAGGCCACGAGGCGAGGATCTTGGCTGAAGACCTTGGCGACCACCATCGGGGGGCCGTCGTCAAGTTAGGACGTGCCGTCTTGGGCGGCCAATGCGCGTCCGGGGCGCATTCGAGGCGCGGCGATCGGACTCCCCGCCCGGATGGCCGTGGTATCGTGGCGGGTATGACGCGTGTTACCCCGGGGGCGATGACCGGTCCCGGGGGCAGCGGGGAGAATGACCATGGAGACGACCTCCGAGGTGGGGAAGGTCCTGCCGGACCTGACGCTGGCGGCGCTCGACGGGGGCGAGGTCCGGTTCGCGGACCTACGGGGCAAGCGGACGCTCTTGTTCATGTGGGCGTCCTGGTGACGATGCCGTGACCAGTTGCCCGGGTGGCAGCACTTCTACCAACGACATCACGGTGACGACCTGTCGCTCGTCTCGATCGCGATCGAGCACACGGGGGCCGAGGCGGCGCGGCCGTTCGTCGAGGCGGCCGGGGTCGAGTTCCCAACGGCGATCGATGACCGGGGGGCGCTGAGCCACCACTTCGGGTTCAAGGTGGTGCCGAATGGCCTGCTCGTGGACGAGGTCGGCATCGTCCGCTGGGCCAAGTTCGGCGGCTTCTCGATCGACGACCCGGGCGACGTGGCCGTGGTGGAGCGGTTCCTCTCCGGCGAGAGACCCGGACCGAGCCCGGAGGCCGCTGTCCCCTACTCGCTCGGCTCGCCGGAGCGGGACCTCGTGGCGACCAAGATCCAGGCCGGCCGTCTTCTTGATGAGGCGGGGCGTGGCGAGGAGGCGGTCGCCGCCTGGCGGGACGCGTTGCGGCTGGACCCGGAGAATTTCACCATCCGCAAGCAGATCTGGGCCGCCGAACACCCCGAGAAGTTCTTCCCCGAGATTGATTTTGCCTGGCAGGGCGAGCGATTGCGGGCCGAGCGGGAGCGGGAGATCGCCGACGGGGTCTGCGGCCCGGATGGTTGCCCGATCCCGACGAGTAGGCTGACGGGGCGATCGGCGAGCCAGTAGGATGATGGGACCGGCTGGCGGCCGGAGGAGAGGCGATCTCGATGCGTGACGGCACGGACGGCGACGAGACGGGTCAGAATGGGCCGACCCAGGCCGGGACGGACCAAACCGGGGCGCCGTGGCAACTCGCTGACGCGCTCGGGCGCGGGGCGGTGGTGCTGGTCTTCTATCGTGGAGATTGGTGACCATACTGCAACGGCCAGTTGGCCGTGATGGCGCGGGCGTACGGGGACTATCTCCGGCGAGGCGCGACGATCGCCGCGGTGGTGATCGATTCCCCGGGGCAGAACGCGGCGATGGCTGAAAAGTTGGCCTTGCCGTTCCCGATCATCTCCGACCCGGCGGGTGAGCACCTGATCACGCCACATGGGGCCTGGGACCCGGACGGCAAGATGGCGAGGCCGGCGATCGTCGTGCTGTCCCCGGCCGGGGAGGAGGTCTACCGCTACGCCGGCACCGACTTCATGGACCGGCCGGACGACGACGAGGTGCTGGCGGCGCTGGGTCGTCTGGGCTTGCCACCGGTCGAGGCGGCGGTGGAGCCGGTGCCGCATGTCGCCCCATTGCCGGGGTCCCGGGCGATGACCCTGCCGGACCTCGCGGTCTACATGCGCGGGGTGCGCTTCGCGATGGTGGCGATGGCGGGGCGGGCCCGCGACCCGTTCGACCGAACCGAGGCGGAACGGACGGCCACCATGGCCGAGCGGTTCATCGCCGCCCAGTCGGCGACGACCCGGGCGACGGCCGAGCGGTAGCGGGGCGAGACGACCGGCACGAGCATCTCCACGACCGGACACGAGGCGAATGTCTCCACCAATGACGCCCGGTCCGGTCTCGGTGATCGCCCCGCCGGTTCCGCCGGCCGCTCAATCGTTCCCGGCGGAGACGGTAGCCGGGACGGCGGCCGGCACGGTCGGCGAGACGATCACCGGGAGGTTCCGGGCGTTGCCCGGGCGGACGACCATGGTCGGGGGCGGGGTCGGCCCGGGGAACGTGGAGGCGACGACCTGGCAGCTCGCCACCACCGCGATCGCCAGGAGGCCGATCAGCAGGGCGGGCAAGGCGGACCGCACGGGTGGCGGGATGCTCCACCGGCGGCGGTGCCGGCGCTTGGACCGGACCCGGCGTTGGGGACCGGCCGTGGTCAACGCTCGGGATCGGGTCTGGGCCTGGTCTGGGAGCTGGGTGGAGCCCCCGCCCGGCGACCCGCGCCGAGCGGGTGGGTCGGGAAGGTCACCGGCCGGGCCCCGAGCCCGGCCGGTGACGTGGCGACGGGAGAAGCGGGGCTTCGGCATCGCGGTCGTTAGCCGTTCAGGTAGCCGAGGGCGGACTCGACCATCGTCGCCATGCCGGTCGAGAGGGCGGCCTCGTCGATGTCGAAGCGGGGGTGGTGGTGGCCCCAGACGAGGCCCTTCTCGTCGTTCTTGCTGCCGACGAAGAAGAAGGAGCCGGGGACGGCTTCGAGGAAGTAGCTCATGTCTTCGGCGCCCATGTGGAGGTCTTCCTCGATCAGGTTCTCGGCGCCGACGACCCCGGCCGCCGCGCGGCGGACGATGTCGGTCATCGCGGCGTCGTTGACCGTCGGCGGGTAGCCGAAGGAATACTCGACCTCGACCTCGGCCCGCATCGCGCTGCCGATCCCCTTCGCGACGGCCTCGATCCGTTCGGCCAGACGCTGACGCTCGTCGTTGTCGAACGAGCGGACGGTGCCGCGCAGGGTGGCGGTGTCGGGGATGACGTTGAAGGCCTGGCCGGCGAGGAAGGCGCCGACGGTGACGACGGCCGGCACGGTCGGATCGGTCTCGCGGCTGACGACCGTCTGCAGGGCGACCACGATTTGGGCGCCGACCGCGATCGGGTCGACCGTGGCCTGGGGGCGAGCGCCGTGGCCGCCCTTGCCCTGGATGCGGATCTCGAAGCGGTCGGAGGCGGCCATCGCCGGGCCGGTGCGAACGCCGATCTGGCCGAGGGGCATCGACTGGGCGATGTGCATGCCGAGGGCGGCATCGACCTTGGGATCTTCCAGGGCCCCGGCCTCGATCATCGGCTTGGCGCCGCCCGGGCCCTCCTCGGCGGGCTGGAAGAGGACCTTGACCGTGCCGGCGAAATCGCCGCGGCGGTCCAGCAGCAGGCGGGTGACGCCGAGCAGCATCGCGGTGTGGGCATCGTGACCGCAGGCGTGCATGACGCCGTCGTGCTTGGAGCGGTAGTCGACATCGTTCTCCTCCTGGATCGGGAGGGCGTCCATGTCGGCCCGGATCATGAGGGTCTTGCCTGACCCTCCCCCGCGCTGGCCCCGGACGAGGCCGGTGACGCCGGTCTTGGCGATGCCGGCCCGGATGTCCTCGACGCCCATCGCGGCCAGGCGCTCGGCGACGAAGCGGGACGTCTCGACCTCCTGGAAGCCCAATTCGGGGTGTTCGTGGAGGAATCGCCGGTCGGCGATCACCCCGGGCAGGATCTCGTCGATGTCGTTGCGAAGTCCGGTGCTGATACCACTCGCCACCAAGGCAATCATCCCTCTCGCGTGCGGCGCCGTGGCGCCCCGTCTCGATCCGGCCCGGGCCCGGCCCCCGCTGGTCGTGGGAGCCAGGTCGGGTCCATCCGATGGGACCTTACCAGACTGCCCCGGTCCGCGTCGTCGCCCGTGTTCGGGCACGGGGCAGGGCGGCACGATTCAGGGTGGTATGGTGATCGACCGAGCCGACGCGACGCGACCGATGGCGTCGCGACCTGCCCCGATCACGCCCGAGGACCACGCGCCATGATTGACCCCGGACCGGGAACACCGCCGCCGTCAGGACCGCGACTGGACGAGGCCGAGGCGCTCGCGCTGGCCCAGGAGGCGGTCGACGAGGTGGGGGGGACGCGGATGATCTACCGCAACCCGCGCTACGCCTTCAGTATGCAGGCGACGCGGGTGGTGAGGGTGCGGGGGGTGCCGGTCGAGGTCCGGTGGGGGGAGATCAGCTCACCGGCGGTGGCGTCGGTCGGCGGCTACGTCTTCGAGATCCTCGATGAGGAAATCTCGCTGCTGATCCGGCCGCCCCGGCCCCGGCCCGATCCGTCTCCCGGGGCGGGATGACCCCCGGTCACTCCGTGGGTTCGGTCTCGGGTGTGGCCGGGGCGGCCGGTGTCGCGGCGGGCGTCGCGGCCGCGTCCGATGTGACGGTGCCCGCGGCCGGAGTCGTGTCCTGACCCTGAACCGGACCCGGGGCTGCCGGTCGATTGGACCGGCGCTGGAGGACCTCGCGGGACCAGGTCGCGCCCCGGCGGCTGGCCGTGGGGGCGGGCGGGACCATACCCCGGGACCGAGCACCGGGGGCTGCCGTACCCGTCTCCGGTTGGCCGCCGTTGGGCGGGAGGTCGCGGCCGGGGTCCTCGGGCGCGGGGCGAGCGATGGGCGGGGCGCTCGCGGGAGCGGCGCCGTCCCGGGTGCCGGAGGGCCGTGCCGTGCTGTTCGCCTCGCGGGACGGGCCCCCGGTGCCGCCCGCGTTCGCCCCGGCGAGGCCATGCTCGGCGGCGCGTGACGGCGTCCGGGCATTGCGCATCCCGCGCCAGCCGGCGGCGGTCTCGCCCGGGGCGTGGCGGGCCAGGCGGCGGGCGTCGAGGTAGTCGGTCACGACGACCTGGATCAGGGCCGCGATCGGGATCGCCAGGATCGCCCCGGCCGGGCCGATGAAGGTGGTCCCCGCCAGCACCGCGACGAAGACGGTCAGGGGGGTGAGGCCGACCGCGCCGCGCATCACGCGGGGGACGAGGACGGTGTTCTCCAGGAGTTGGAGGATGATGATGAAGCCGACGACGAAGGCGGCCTTCTGCCAGCCCTCGGTCAGGGCGACGATCACGGCCGGGATGCCGCCGAGCCAGGGGCCGATGATCGGGATGATCTCGGTCACGCCGGCGATGAGGCCGAGGACGGGCCAGAACCGGACATCGAGGATGCCGTAGCCGACGGTGGCCAGGACGCCGATGATCAGGCAGAGGGTCAGTTGGCCCCGGACCCAACCGCCCACCTTGTCCTCGACATCGTCCCAGACCTTGGCGGCTCGGGCCCGGGCCGGGGGGGACATCTCGTCGAGGATCAGGCGCTTGAGGAGGGGCTTTTCCATCATGTAGTAGAAGGTGATGGCGAGCATCGCCAGGGCCCCGACGATGCCGCCGACGATGCCGGTCAGGATGCCGACGGCGGCGTCCTGGGGCGGTTCGGGGGGGCGGTCGAGGGCGGTCTGGGCCTGGTCCATCAGGTCGGCGCCGGTATCGCTGAGGATGGGGTTGGCGCTGCCGCGCCACTCCGCCTCCAACTCCCGGAGCTGGCCGGGGAGCTGGTCGCGGAGGTTCCCGGCCTCCTCGCCGATGGTCGGCACGATCCCGACGATGAGGAGGACCACCGCTCCGACCAACCCGACGTAGACCGCCAAGATCGCGGCGGCGCGGGGGACGTGGCGGCGCTCCAAGAGTTCGACGGGGCGCTCGATCACGGTGGCGAAGACGAGGGCGAGCAGGGTGATGATCAGGACGAGTTGGACCTGGATCATGACGTAGGCCAGGAGCAGGACCAGGAACAGCGTCATCGGAGTGAGGCCCGGGCGGCCGCCGCCGGAGCCACTCGCGGCCGGCACGGCGTCGGTGGTCTCCCGTGGGTCGGTCGGTGCCGGATGTCGCATGGGGGGCCTTGCTGGAGTCGGAGGACGGAGGACGGAAGTCGGAAGTCGGAAGACGGAAGTCGGAAGACGGGAGACGGAAGATGGGAGACGGGAGGCGGGAGCGGGACACGGTGAGCCACTTCCCCTGGCGCTCTCGTGCTCGTCGTTCTACCGACTACCGACTTCCGACTCCGTTGCCCATGGCGACGCCGGTGGGGGGTTCGGCTCGCCAATAGGCGGCGTCGAAGGGGTCGGGGGCGCGCTTGCGCTTCTCGGCCAGGGGCAGGTTGTTCCAGACGGTCGGGAAGGCGAAGACCTCCTGGCCGTCGACGACCAGGCGGCGGGTGGCGCCGAAGGGGCGGTCGACCGGGAAGATTTCCCGGGGCGGGCGGGAAATGACCTCGGCCTGGAACCAGCCATGCTCGGGGCAGCGGCCGGCGTGCATCTCCCAGACCAGATTGCCGGTGACGCCGCCGAGGTCGCGGATCATCACCCCGTCCAGGTTACCGGCGCAGACCGGGCAGCGCAGGGGGGTACGAGGGGCGACGCGGTCACGACTGATACCCAAACCCATGCTCGCCCCGTCCCTCTCGGTTCCGCTGGTCCACCTGTCCGATCGACCCTTCACCCACGAGACGGACCACGATGGCCCCGCGCCCCGCCCGCCCGTGAGACGTGGCCAGTCTAGCACCCGGGGGTCCGGGCAAACATCCCCTGATGCCGGTTCGGTCGCGATCGGGAGCCGGCCTTATCGCTCGCCCATCATCACGAGGCGGGTCGGGATCGGCTGGGCGATGATCCGGGGATCGGAGCACCGCGCTCCCGCTATGAGCGACCGGAGTTCGCCCTGGGTGATCGCGCCGCGGCCGACCCGGGCCTCGTGGATGTGGACGCCGGCGAGCATCCGGGAGACGGGGTTCCCACGATAGGCGGTCGGGGAATAGGGATAGGCAAGTTTTGAGACCATTACCAACCCGCCCGGCTCGAGGGCGAGACGGGCCCGGCGCGACACGTTGCGGTATCCGGCCGGTCCGCCCATCTCGTGCGGGACGGTGTTCATGACGACGAGATCGTAGGTGTCTTCCCCGGTCATCTCGTTGGCGTCACCGTGCCGGATCTCGACCTGGCCGGCGAGGCCGGCGTCCGCCACGGTCCGCCGGGCCAGGTCGATGCTCGGGGAGGCGAACCCCAGGCCGACGACCCGAGCGGTCGGGAAACGATGGGTGAGGTGGACCAGGGCATACTCGCCGCCGGGACCGACCTCCAGGATCGTGCCGCCCGCGTCGAGCCGGGCCGTCGCGTCTGGCGCCCGGGGGCAGGAGGTGGTCCGTCAGCATGACGACGTCCGGTCTGGTCGAGTTCTTCAGGGCATCGAGGAGCCTGGGGTCATGTTCGCCCCAGGGCCAGATTCGGCGATCCACAACGACCCCGGGAAGATGCGGAAACCCTCGTGGCGGGCGGTGAAGAATGGGATGCGACCGGCCGCGTAACTGGGGGTCGGCCGGGTCGAGCAACGGCGTGTCACGGCGTGTCCATGTGGGAGGCGAGGCGGTCTCCCGAAACCGCGTCCCAGTCGAGCGGTCCGAACGCGTGGGTCGCCCGGCACCAGACCCGGGTACACCGGGCATCGTAGCCCGGGGCGGCCGCCCTGCCGTCCTCGCCGATGTCGGCCGGGCCAGCGGCCGCGATGGCGGCGAAGAGCCCGGCCCGCGGGCCGGCATCGGCGACCCACGCCGCCTGGTTCCCGAGGTCATAGGCGTAGGGCTTCTGCCACTGGTCGTGCTTCACCACGGTATCGGACATCGGCGTCCCTCCACGCTCGAACGACCTGCCGTCGCGTGGGTCCCGTCATGGTGCGGTCGAGTCGTCGGGGTCACCCCCATGTGTCAGCGCGGCCAGCGGGAGCCGCACGGGAGTCGGTCCGCGACCCCGGGCCGGTCGATCGCCCGGTGGGCGGCGAGTGAGGGCCGAACGACCGGAGCGGTTACGTCCGGTATCGGGGGCGACTGCTACAATCGGGCCGGAACGGGGGGCCCGCCCACCAAGGCGCCGGGGGACATGCCCCGTCGCCCATCGCGAGGTGACCCGCGACACCACGTCACGGCCCCGGGTGACCAGTCCTTGGCCCCACGCGACCAGGAATCGGTGAGGAGAGACGCGATGTCTGAGCAGGTCACGCAACAGCAATCATTGATCGAGGGGCTGATCACCACCTACCGGGTGCTGAACATGCAGGTCCGGCCTATGACCGAGGATCGCCTGACCCTGGCCAGCGGCCGGGACGGGAGCGTGCGGGAGGCGGTCCAGCGACTGCGAGACAGCGAGTTGCGCTTCTCCCAGGCGTTGAAGGAACGGATCACCGGCGTACCCATGCCGGAGTTCCTCCATGACGAGGCGCCGGTCGTCGGCACCGAGCACGGCGACGAGGACTCGACCAACGTGCTGCTCTCCCAGTTCGGCACCGCCCGGGAGTCGACCCTGGCAATGCTGCGGGGCCTGGCCGCCGACGAGTGGACGCAGACGATCGAGGGGGGGAAGACCATCACCCACCGGATCGAGCAATTGGTCCAGAACGATCGTGTTCACCTGGAGAAGATCACCGGCATCCTCGGCGCCCCGGACCCGGGGTCATCGGGTTCCAGACCTTCCGGTCCCGGATCATCCGGTCCTGGGTCTTCGGCCCCCGATCGGGACCCGCTGGTCGTCACGACCCGTTCGTGACCCCAGCGTAGGGCGGGGCCGACCCGGCCTGACGACCGGGCCGCGCGGGGAAGACCCGGGGGGATGACCCATGGTACGAGGTGGGATCGACGCGGGGGTGGCCCTCGCCAAGGTCGAGCGGGCGATCTTGGGGTCCGGACCGTTGACGGCGCACGCCGGTCTCTACCTGTTGACGACCCTCGGCCTCTTCATCCGTGCCGTGATCCGGGACCCCGCCGGGCTCCCGTTCCCGAACCCGTGGATCGTCGTGTCCTGGGGCCTGCTGGTGGTGGTCCACTCGGCGGTGGTGGCCGCGGCGACGGTGATGCGACAGCCATGGGTCGGCGGCGACGACCGCGGGAAACCCGGCGACCAGGCCCGGAGGGCGGGGCGGCACGATCGGGCGATACCGGCCACGAGAGGAACGGCGGGTTCGTCGCGACCCGGCGGGCGGCCCGGCGGGCGGACTGACAGGAGCCCCGGCGCGCCGGGAGATGGGCAGGTCACCGCACGGGCGGACGCGCCGGCCGCGGTGACGGCCCCGCGCGGTTCCGGCGGCCGGGACGAGACGCGGGGGCAGCGTGGTCAGGACCAGGACCAGGACCGCTACCAGCGACCGACTCCGGCCCCGGTGGCCCCGTCCGAACCGACCCCCCCGCCGCCGACGGCCCGCTTCCGGCCCCAGAGCGCGGCGTCACTGGCCGATGTCGTCGGCCGGACCGACCCGGTGATGGGGAGAAGGTGGCGGCGTCCGATGGCGATACCTCGGTGGGCCAAGGCGGCAGTGGGGCGTCTGCGCCGGACCGCCCCGGCGGTCTGGCCGGCCCCCGGGGTGGCCCCGTCGCCCGCCATGCGGCGGAAGAACGGCCAGCCGATTTCCCCGGCGCCCGACGGGACGACCCGGCCGCCGCTGGGGGATCGGTGGGAAGGAACCCCCACGCCGGCATCGGCGCCGGTGGGGTGGGCGGGTCAGCCTGGGCGCGACGCGGTGCCACGATCGGCGGTGACCCCGCCGGACACCCGGCCGGACGCGGGGGGTGCCCCTGACGACCGGGGTGGGCTGCGGCCCACCCCGCCGGTGGCTGGCCAGA
>JBBJOE010000349.1:0-3393 GCA_037721765.1 Thermomicrobiales bacterium | reverse complement strand
CCCCGGCGCCCACCCCGGCTGAGATCGGCATCTCTCAGGACCCGGAGGAAGCGATCGTCGAAGTGCTGGCCCAATTGACCGCCTGTTGGGCGACCGGCGACCCGGCGCTGGTCCTGGCGCTGTTCAGCGAGGGGTTCCTCTCGGACGCGACCGGGGATGGGGCCGTTTCGCTCGACGAATTGGCGAATGACATCCGCCAACAGCAGACGACGCCCATCGTCTGGGAGTTGGCCGGCGAGGTGGAGGTGGACGACGATGAGGCGACCGCGATCGTCGCGGCCACCTTCGACGACCAGGAATTGCTCCAGACGTTCCTCTTCGAACTCGGGGACGACGGATGGCGACTCGGCAACTTCGGGGAATAGCGAGAACACCATCTGCCCGGTCGCTCACGCGGGCGACCGGGAACGATTCGCGGACGACGCTGGGGGATGTGAGGGCGATGACCGAGACCACACCGGGTCCGCCGTATAACGATGAGGGCGTCGAGGATGCTCCGGTCGCCGACGAACCCGTCGTCAGCGAGACGGTCGGGACCGGCAGTTTCTTCGCCGCCGGCTGCGTCGTCGCGGCGGTCGCGGTGGTGCTGATCGCGGTCATCGTCGCGCTGTTCTTCCGGTGACGGCGTCGCTGGGTCCGTGACCGGGTTGGCGTGGGGCCAGGATAGGGAGGTCCGGAGTAGGCGTCGCCGGGATACTCCCCGGAATAGCCCCCACCGTCCGGATCAGTAGGGGCATGACCGGTGGGAGCGGCGCGCCGGTTCTGCCGCCAACCTCGCCGGCCCGGGGCGCCGCCGCGACCGCTGCCCGGCTGGGCCGACGACCAGGCTCCTACGTGGCCGGCCCGACCCAGACGGTCTGGACGTTGACGAAGGACCTGATCCCCTGGACAGACAGCTCCCGACCGTAGCCGCTGCGCTTGACGCCGCCGAAGGGGAGACGGGGATCCGACGCCGTCATCCCGTTGACGAAGACATTGCCGGTCTCCAATCGGGCTGCCAGGTCCTTGCCCCGTTCGACATCGGCCGTCCAGACGTTGCCGCCGAGCCCATAGCGGGTGTCATTCGCCAGGGCGACCGCGTGGTCTTCGTCCACGGCGCGGATCACGGCGGCGACCGGCCCGAACGTTTCCTCGCGGAAGGCGACCATGTCGTCCTCGACCCCGGCGAGGACGACCGGGGCGAAGAAGAACCCGTCTCCGTCCATGGGACCACCGGCCAGGGCGACCCGGGCGCCCCGGGCGACGGTCGCCCGCACCTGGCGGTCGAGGATGTCCCGCTGGGCTGCCGTGACCAGTGGCCCGAGTTTGGTCGCCCGGTCGAGGGGGTCCCCCACCGTCAGGGCCCCGGCGGCGGCGGCGAACCCCTCGACGAAGTCGTCGTGGACCGGGGCGGTGACGATGAATCGCTTGGCGGCGATGCAGCTCTGGCCGGTGTTCTGGAAGCGTGAGCGGACGGCGGTCGCGATCGCCCCGTCGAGGTCGGCGTCCCCCAAGACGATGAAGGGGTCGGAACCACCGAGTTCCAGTACCGCCGGCTTGAGGGCCCGCCCGGCCGCCGCCGCGACCGCCGCCCCGGCCCCCTCGCTGCCCGTCAGGGAGACTCCGGCGATCCGGTCGTCGGTGACCAGCCACTCCGCGTCGGCCCCGGAGATGAGAACGGTCCGGAAGACGCCCTCCGGCAGGCCCGCCTCGCGGCCGAGGCGCTCGATCTCCAAGGCACACCGGCTGACCTGGGACGAATGCTTGAGGATCGCCGTATTTCCCGCCATCACGATCGGCGCCAGGCACCGGATCACCTGCCAGTAGGGAAAGTTCCAGGGCATCACCAGAAGGATCGTCCCGAGGGGCCTGTAGGCGACATAACTCTCTGTCGCGGTGGACGTCACCGGCTCGGGGGCGAGGAACACCCCGGCGTGGTCGGCGTAGAATTCACAGCCCCAGGCGCATTTCTCGACCTCGGCCTCCGCCTCGCCGATCGGCTTGCCCATCTCCAGGGTGGCGACCCGGGCCAACGACGCCTTCTCGGCCCGCAGGAGTCCCGCGAGGCGGCGCATCGTCGTCGCCCGCTCGGCGAAGGAGGTCTCCCGCCACGATCGCCCGGCCGCCCGGGCGGCGGCCAGGATGGCGTCGATCTCATGGGGCCGGTGGGGCTCGAACCCCTCGATGACGTGACCGGTGGCGGGGTTGATGGACTGGATCATGGCATGTTCTCCCTGGCGTAGTCGGACTCGACGGTCGCCCCAAGCCTACACCGACCCGAGATGGGGGACCGCCGAGCGGGGAGACCGTGGGTATCGAACGGGCGACGACCAGTGTTGAAGGCGGGCGGGCGGTGTTGGTGGACGACATCACGCCGACCCCGGACGCTGTACACTTGGGGCAATGACAGCGCCCTCACGCGCGCCGGGGCCAGGGTTTCGTCCGGCGCCACCATCGAGTGGGTCGGGGCCGGGTTCGCCGACGGATCGCGAGGCGCGCCTCCATGACCGGGCCCGAGGTGTCCGCCGGGTCTTGTTGGTCGTCCTTGGCCTGAACGGCCTGGTGGCGGCCA
The DNA here is from genome assembly GCA_037721765.1 of Thermomicrobiales bacterium. GTDB lineage: Bacteria > Chloroflexota > Chloroflexia > Thermomicrobiales > UBA6265 > JACCVE01. The sequence goes on along the minus strand of JBBJOE010000349.1, from coordinate 842 downwards.
TGAAATTGTCGGTCGGCGTCCTGACCGGTTCGGTCGCCATGGCGGCCGACGGGGTCCAGTCGCTGCTCGACGGGTTCGCCAACGTGATCGGGCTGATCGGGATCGCCGCGGCCTCCCGGCCGCCGGACGAGCAGCACCCGTACGGCCATGAACGGTACGAGACGATCGCCTCGATGGCCATTGCCGGTGTGATGACCTTCGGCGTGGTCGAGATCGTCCGGAGTGCGTGGGGGCAGTTTCAAGGGGCCGACGAACCCCGCGTCACCGCGCTGTCATTCGCGGTGCTCATCGTGACGATCGGGATCAACGCGGGCGTCGCGCGGTGGGAGCGCCGTTCCGCCCAGCGATTGCGGAGCGAATTGCTCGCCGCCGACGCCAAACATACCGCCACCGACATGATCGTCTCCGCCGGGGTGATCGTTGGCCTCATCGCCGTCGCCGCCGGGTTCGCCTGGGCCGACGCGGTCGTCTCCCTCGTGATCGCGGCGGTGATCGCCCGGACCGCCTGGGGCATCCTGCGGGACGCCTCCTTGGTCCTCTCGGACGCCACCGCGGTTGACCCTCGCCTGCTGATGCGGGCGGTGCTGGGGGTGCCCGGCGTGGTCACCGCCCACAATCTCCGGGCCCGCTCCGGCGGGGGGAGATCGTGGGTGGAAGTCCACGTCACGGTCGATCCCGACCTGCGGGTCAACCGGGCCCACGCGGTGGCGACCGGCGTCGAGGACGCGATCCGGTCCAGCGCGGGCGACACGACCGAGGTCGTCGTCCACGTCGAACCGGCGGAGCCACCACATACCCGGCCCGATCCCCTGTTCGGAGGTCAGCGCCCATCGTGACCCCGG
>JBBJOE010000348.1:0-3395 GCA_037721765.1 Thermomicrobiales bacterium | reverse complement strand
CACCATCGCGTCCGGGGCCCGGTCGCCCACCGCCGGACTCGTGTTGACGGCCTTCCGCGGTGTTCTCGTCTCGATGTCCCGCACCCGATCCCCCATTCCGTCCCGATCTGCCCCCCGGCCACGGTGATACCCTACTCTGAGACGGGGGCCACGGGTCGTGCCCGGCGTACCGCGGGTCGTTCTTCCCGGCCGCGTCGGGCCCGACCACCCTGCCCCGCCCCAATCGAGGGTGTCGCCATGTGCCGGATATGGGGCGGCTCCGCGCGGTTTGTCTCCGTGGGGATCGGTTCCGTCTCACGACTGGCCAAACGTCGCCGCTCGCCGGCTCGCGTCCCGCGCCGCCGGTCACACGTTCGTCAACGTCCCCCGGCCGCCGCGGGTCGCGGTCGGGGAGTCACACCGGAGGAGACCGTGATGCCTGACCCGACCGCCACGCCAATGACGATCCTGGTCCCGACCGACGGGTCGGCCACATCGAACCAGGCCCTTCTCCATGCCCTGACCCTTGCGGGTGGTGGCGCGGAGATCACGCTGCTCCACGTCATCGAGCAGGCCGAGCCGATCCGGGACCTGTGGGGTCACGTCGAGGAGTCCGGCGACGAACGGACCCGGGCCCTGCTCGGTGCCGCGAAACGTGACCTGGACGCCCTGCGTGACGCCACCCCCCTGCCGGCCGGGGTCACCGTCACCGACCTGGTCCAGGCCGGCCGCCCCGCGCGGCAGATCGACCAGGTCGCGTCCGAGATCGGGGCCGACTTGGTCGTGATGGGCAGCCAAGGCCGGGGCGCCGCCGGTCGCCTCACCTTCGGGAGTGTCGCCGACGCCGTCAGTCGCTCGTCTGGACCGCCCCTGATGGTGGTCCACACCGGAGGGAACGCCGCGTCCGGGGTCACGCCCGCGCCGGTCCGCCGCCTGGTCGTCCCGGTCGACGGGTCCGAGGTGAGCCAGCGGGCCCTACCGGTCGCGGTGGCGATGGCCCGGCGCCAGGGTGTGCCGATCGTCCTGCTGATGTCGGTCGAGACTCCCATGGTCGGGTCTCCGGCGTTCGGGATGGACGCCGGCGCGGGCATGATGATGGCCGGCATGGAGGACGAGATGGCGACCGCCGCCCGGGAGACCCTGAACGCGGCCATGGAGACCGTCACCGCCGCCGGGATCGCCCCGGACCAGGTCTCGACGGAGGTGGTCAGAGGCGCCCCGGCCGCCGCGATCGAGACCTTCACCGGCCCGGGTGACCTGATCGTGATGGCCAGCCGGGGCCGTGGCGGGGTCGAGCGATTCCTGCTCGGCAGCGTCGCCGAACGCCTCACCCGCCATGCCCGCTGCCCCGTCATCCTGGTCCGCGACGCGGCCGGCTAAGCCGCGCGGGCCTCGCCTCCCCGCCTCGCGGTCAGGTGGTCATGCCAAGGCGAATCGCCTGGCATCAGACCCTTCGCATGCCCCCGCGGGCAACCGCCCGTACCCCCGGACCGCCGATGGACAGGCGCTGACTCGACCACCAGTTCAGGGGAGCGCCATTCGAGGTGGCCTCCTCTGGGAATTGGTGGTCGGCTTCGAGCAGGTCCTTTGATGACCGGCCCCGGCGAGCGACGCTGCCGTTAGGGACGTCGCTCGTGGTCGCGCGGGATAGACCGGCATCGGTCAACGAACTGCTCCAGCCCTCAGCTCGTCCCGAACAACCTGTCTCCCGCGTCGCCGAGCCCGGGCCGGATGTAGAACCGGTCGTCGAGTTGCCGCTCCAGCGAGCCGACATAGAGTTGCACGTCCGGATGGTCCTGCTCCATCCGCGCCACCCCTTCCGGCGCCGCCATCAGGCCGACGAACTTGATCCGCTTCGCCCCCCACGCCTTGAGGGCCGTCGTGGCGTCGGAGGCCGAACCGCCCGTCGCCAGCATCGGGTCGAGCACGATCACCAGGTCGTCCGGGCAGCGGGTCGGCAGCTTGTTGTAGTAGCTGACCGGCCGGTGGGTCGTCTCGTCCCGGTACATCCCCAGGTGCCAGACCTCACTCCGCGGCAGGGTCTCCAGCGCGGCGTCGACCATTCCCAGACCGGCCCGCAGGATCGGTACGAACCCGATCCTCGGCGCGATCCGTGACCCGGTCGTCTCCTCCAGCGGGGTCTTGAACGTCACCGGCTCCTCGGCCAGGTCGGTGGTCGCCTCATAGAGCAGCAGCGGCGTCACTTCGCGGACCAACTCGCGGAACAACTTGCTGTCGGTCCGCCCGTCGGCGATCAGGGTCAGCTTGTGCCGCACCAGCGGGTGCCGGCTGACGTGCAGGCATGGGAATCGTGGGGTCTCCACCGGCTTTGTGCCGATTGGGCCCGTCACCGCGGGCGGCGGCCCGACCGGGGCCGTCTGGTGGTCGCTCATCGTGTATTGGCCTCCTCTGCCGTGGTCGGTTGCCCGCCTCGCGTCCCAGTCATCGCCCGGTCCCACCCGGTGGGGCGCACCCTGCCAGGGAGGACATCCCGTGGGGCAGCGAGTGTGAAGCGCTGGTCATCCGGCCTATCATGCGCCGTGCCCCCGCCCCGCGCAATCTTGCCCGTGGTTGGGAGGCGCGACGCCCCGTGCCACCCCTCACGCTCGGGGCCCCATCGCCATCGGCATCGAAATACACGGGCACTGCTCCTTGGCCCCCTGGACAGACGGCACGGCCCGTGCGGCAATGTCCCATACGAATTGCGGCGATCGCGAGATCGTCGCGTCGAGACGCGACCCCCGGTCAGCGGAGTCATCCGCCCCAGATCGGCCCCCACCAGCGAGCGGCCATCTGCCGCGAGGAGCGTGAACCATGCCGGCAGTGCTCCGGTTACAGCATGTCAGCGTCCCGATGCCGCCCGCCCGGGTAGGCGAGGCTCGCGCCTTCTATGCAGATGGCCTGGGCCTGACCGAGTTGGCGATTCCGTCGTCTCTGGACGGCGTCGCCGTCCTCTGGTTCCGGGCGGGTGACGACGGCGACGAGGTTCACCTCTACGCCGAGAAAGGGGAGTCCGCCCGCGTCGCCGGGCAACACCTCTGTCTCCAGGTCGATGACATCGACGCCCTCGCCGGGCACCTCGCCGCCCGGGGCATCGACGTCCAGGAGACGATCGAGATTCCCGGCCGTCCCCGTCGCTTCGTCGAGGACCCCTTCGGCAACCAGATCGAATTGATGGAGATGCGTGCCGCCCCCGTGTGATTCGCCTCACACCTACCTTGACATCCCGCGCTTCCCAAGGAGACCACCCACGATGACCGCGACCGCGCAGACTCAGAAGATCACCTACACCGCGACCGGCGACCAGCTCGAGCAAATGCACCAGGCCTTCGATGCTGCCCTTCATGAGGTGCGCCAAGACCTGGGAAAGAGCTATCCGATGCTGATCGACGGCCAGGAGCGCCAGGCCGCCGCCA
>JBBJOE010000347.1:0-3402 GCA_037721765.1 Thermomicrobiales bacterium | reverse complement strand
GGCGGTCGTGGGCGTCCTTGAGGTAGCGATCGGCGGTGTGCTCGGCGATCCCCAGCGGGTTGAGCAGCTTCAGCCGGACCCGCCCCTCCTCGTCCAGCGTCTCGAAGATGAACGTCTCCAGGGCCTCGAACCGGCTGGCGTCCCACTGCCGCTGCCGCGCCGCTTCGGCCGCGCCCGCGTCGCCCCCGGCAGCCAGGCCGTTGCCACCACCGGCGCCGGCCGTCGTGTCCCCGGCCGGTGGGACATCCCCGGCCTCACCCACGGGACCACGCTTCGCCTCCAGGGCGAGGCGGGCGGCGACCGGGAAGACCTCGGCCTCGAAGCCGACGAAGCGGGCCACGCCCTCGCGGACGAAGGACACCACCTGCTCGACGGCCTCCTCGTCGCGCAGCAGGTCGACCTTGTTGACGATCACGACGATCTTCTTGCCCCACTCCCGGATCACGGCCATGAATTCCCGCTCACTCTCGGTGAACGGGCGTTCGGCCGACGTCACGAACAGGACCAGGTCCGAGGTCGGCACGAACTCCTGGGTAAGGGCCTCGTGCTCGCGGATGATCGCGTTGGTGCCGGGGGTATCGACCACGGTGATGTCTTCGAGGAAGTCGGCCGGGTGGCGCCGCTCGATCACCCCGTCGGCCAGGATGCGCTCCATCGCCGCCTCACCGTGGCGCAGCAGGTTGATCACCGAGGTGGTCGGCAAGACCCCCTCCGGCATGACCGGGGCGCCCACCAGGGCATTGATGAAAGCCGACTTGCCAGCGTTGAACTCGCCGACGACGACCAGCAGGAACAGCGCGTGCAACTGTTCCGAGGCCCTGCGCACGGCGGCCTGGTCGTCGGGCGTGCCGGGGTAGGTCTCCAGGGCCGTGCTGAGGCGGCCCAGCAGCGCCTGCTCCTCGGCGATCAGGTCGTGGCGCGCCGCGGCCAGGGAGGACGGTGCCCGCCCGTCGTCCGTGCCGGCCCGTCGCCCCCGCGCCCGAAACCCGAATGGCCCTCTCGCCATGGTGGTGATCGCTCCCCGTCAGCCCGACCAGACCGGACCGATACCACCGATCGGCCCGCTCCCGGGTGGTGTCTCGTCGTGCGGCATGTCACGGTCAGCATGCGCCAAGCGGGTTGTCCCGCGCAAGACGGGGACCCGGCCTCGAATCACGGCGGGGTGGCGCCGTCATCCCGGTCCCGGACAGCCTGGCGCCGGTAGGCTAAGATCTCTCGGCGCGGAGATCGAATTGTCCGTCGTCGGGGTACGCGAAAGTAGAGCCAACCGTGTCAACGGAGACCCAACGGCCCCGCCGGATCCTGGTCGTCAACGATACCCAGGAGATCCTCGACCTGTTTCGTGACATCCTCGAAGAGGAGGGCTACGAGGTCGTCCTCTATTCGTACGCCTTCCACGACCTGGCCGAGGTCAAGCGGTTCATGCCGGACCTGATCATCCTCGATTACCTGATCGGCGGCGAGCAGTACGGCTGGCAAATGCTGCAGAAGCTCAAGATGGACCGCCAGACCGCGACGATCCCGGTGATCATCTGCACCGCCGCCCGGCGAGAACTCAACGACATGGAAGGCCACCTCAAGACCAAAGGTGTCTCGATCGTCCTCAAGCCGTTCGACATCGACGACCTGCTCATCCAGGTCCGCGCGGCCTGGAGCGACCCCGAACCGGCCCGGGGCGCCTGAGACGACCACGGCGGGGCGCATCGCGGTCTGGGCCGATCCGGCCCGGCCCCCGACCGTGCCGGATCGGGGGACGGGCCGGCCCAAACCGGCCCGGAGCAAATCAGACGGGCGCTAGTCGGCGCCGCCCGGGCCCCCCCTGGTCCCGTCCCGGGTCTCGACCACGCGGTCGTCGCCCGTCGCCCCCGCGTCATCGACGCGCAGTTCCTCGTGTCGCAACGTCGTCTCGACCGCGGTGGACCGTTCGACCGCCTCCTTCTGGATCGTCACCTCCTCGGTGACGTGGATCTCCTTCTCGACATCGACCACGTCGCCCCGGATCGGGACCGAGAAGGTCCGCTCCTCCAGCGTCACGCCGCTCTCGGCGACATGGTCCACCGGCCGTCGCTCGACCCGGACGCGCTCCTCGATCACCGGTACCTCGATCGTCTGGTCCTCGGTGACGATCTGCTTCTCGATCCGGACCTGGCCCATGTCCCGCTCGCGGGTCGAGGCGGTAGCGGTCTCCTCGTGCAACTCGACCGAGATCGTGCCCCCCGAATCGTCGTGGGTCACGTCGCCGTCGATATCGTGGTCGAACGGTTGGGCATGACCGTGCCGATCCACCCCCGTCCGGTCGGGTGACGACATGGCCAGGTCGTCTGTGTCCGTGACGACCATCCCCGCCTCATCACCGCCGAGACTGGCCGGCACCGCGTCCCAACCCTGGTGCAGGGCCTCGTCCTTGGTCAGGTTCAACATCACCTCGTCGGGGCCGGAACTCACCACGGCCGAGACCGGAACGTAATAGTCGGTCGGGAAGAAGAAGCCCTTCTCGACCACCACGTATCCGGCGTAACTCGCGATGACCTTGCCCACCTTGCCACCGTCGGCCCCGACCACGTCGGCCCCGATCGTCGCGTCTCCAGCCTGTCGTCCCTCGCCGTCCATCTCGTGACTCCATCTCCCGGGTGTCCGGGTCTCCGTTCTTGGGTCTCGACCGCCCGATGGCGATCTCCCGCGACACGGGCCCGTCTCCCAGGAGCCCGGGCCGGTCACCGTTCGTCACGGGCCCGGGTCGATCATGCCGCACGGGCGTAATCTCAACGGGTCGATGTCGTCGGCCCACGGTCGTATCGGCCCGCACGCAGCCAGCGTGCCAGGCCAGTGCCCCCGGGGTTGGCTCGTCCGTCCCCAGAGCCGCGACGCGAGCCGCCGGGGATCGCGGGGGCCCGGGGGGAGGTCCGTCTCATCCTGTACCGCGGCCCAGCGCCCCGACGGCACGACCCGTGCGAACGACACCTCGATCCCAGGTCGTGTTCGCCCCTGGCGGCCCAGCCCGGGCAGAACCCAATCGGACCCCCACCATCGCCTTTGGCCCGAAACCCATCGACGCCATGGCGCCCGAACATCATCTCCTGATTGGTCAGCGTGGAGCGAATACTCATGCACGCCTATGTCCAGGTCGTCGCCCAGCATCGTCTCTTCCCGGCCCGGCTGTTGGTCCGGAGTACCGACGGCGTTTATGCCCTCTGGTTCGGGGACGACCGGCTGGATCGGATGGAGGAGGTCGAGGACGCCCTCGCCGCCTACCTCCAGTCGGCCCACGTCGTCCGGCCCCTGCCGGCGCCCCACCTCTGGTTTCACTTCGGCGACCTGCCGCTCGTTCCCGCCGAGGCCCCTCGCCGCCTTCCGGGCCGCTAGGACCGCTCGGGTCGCCAGGCGCCAGGTCGAAACCCCTGC
>JBBJOE010000346.1:0-3407 GCA_037721765.1 Thermomicrobiales bacterium | reverse complement strand
ACTCTGCTTGCTCGTCGATGCCGTGGCGGCGCATCCACCCCAGCAACGACCCCCGCGGCGGCATCGGCCCGCCCGCCGCCCGGCCCCGGTCCATCACCGCGGCGTACGGCAGGTTGGACCCGACCAGGGCGCGGACCCCATCGCTGAAGGGCTCGACCTTGGTCGTCATCGAACGACGCATCGTGCCGGTGTCGACCCGGGCGGCCCGTTGGCTCTCGGCCTGGACCGCGAGTCCCGCCCGTTGGACGCCGGTCGTCAGTTCCTCCCGGATGATCCGGGGCGCCGCGGCCACCGAACGACGCAGGCGGTCGAGTTCGTCCCCGTCGATGCGAATATCCATCAGACCACCAGGGCCAGCGGGGCCCGATACTTGGCGACCGTCTTGTCCCAGAGGCCGAAATTCGTCGCCGCCGGGACCTGGACGGCGAACCCGTCCGGACCCAGCGTGCCGTCGTTATCGGCCTTCTCGGCCCGGTACTGCCTCGCCACCGCGTAGGTGACGACGTAGGTCACGTCGGCCGGCGTGGTCGCCGCGACCTGAGTGTTCGCCCATTGGCCGGTGACGCGGACCGTCCCGTACCACAGGCCGCTCCCGGTGATGCCGTAGTACCCGTGCGCCGCGTCGCCGTAGACGAGGCGGTACTCGTCCGTCGCCAGGGTCGTCCCGCCGGCCCACGCCGCGCCGTTCCAGGAACCATCCGTCTCGATGCCGATCACGGTCCGGATCGGCTCGGTCAGGACTAGCAGGGTGCTCACGCCTGGCGCGTTGACCTCCCGGGTAGAGGTCGTCGCCACAGTGCCGAACGTCAGCCCCGTCGCCTCGTCGAAGGCCAACGACAGGGCGTCGCTGATCTGCCCGAGACGGGCATCCTCGGCGGTACCCATGATCCCGAGGATGGCCTTGACGGCGGCCAGGTCGGCGTAGGCCACCGCCTATGCCTTCTTCCCGCCGGCGGTGCGGTTCTCGGGCAAGAAGGGCTCGGCCCGGTTCTCGGGCGCGGTGTTCATCGCCCGGACATTGGGATCCAACTCCTCGGCCACCGGGCCGCTCCGTTCAATGGTGCCCGTCTCGTCGGCGTGGCTATAGGTCAGCCCGTCCGGGATGACCGATCCCTCCCGGTACAGGAACTGGTTGCCGTCGTCGTCCTTGTAGATGCCGGTCTTCTTCGCGGTATCCATCGTGACCTCCTGGGTCTCTGCGGTGATGACGTGCCGTGGCGGCGGTTGGGACCCGGCCGGCCGGTCCAGTTGCGAGAACGTCGTCACCCGCAGCGGGTTCTTCACCAGCCGAATCCCAGACCGGTCCATTAGGCGACCAGGCTGACCTTGGCAAACGCCGCCGGCCGGTAGACCGTCAGCGCCACCCGCTCCTCGGCCAGCAGGACGAAGATGTTGCGGATGAAGAAGTCGGAGTGGCTATCGGTGACGTAGACCTGGGCGGACATCCGGTCCCAGACCTGGGCCAGCGTGCCGTCCCCGACGAGGGCCACCGTCTCAGCGATGTTCTCGGAGACGACCACGCGAGTGCCCCACAGGTTTGGTGTGCCGGTCGGGTTGAACGGTCCCCCGCCGAGGTACTGCCGGGTGGTGTCCGTGGTCGTGAGGAACTGCTCGACCTTGCGGGGATGCAGGACCACGAAGTTCGCCATCGCGTCACCGGTGATGGAGATCTGCGTCTTGGCCCGCATGATCCGGTTGAAGTTCTCGTTGGGGGTCCCGGCGTCGCGGACCGGGTTGACCGCGAAGTACCCCGTCGTGACCACGTCGTCGAGGACCTGGATGCCGGTCGTGTTCAGGATGCCGGTGAGATTCCCGCCGGTCCCGTTGCCGTTCAGGAACTGGTTATCCTCGCGGCGTTGCAGTCCGATGACGAGGCGCTGTTCGACGTAGGACCGCATCTGCGCCACGTCTTCGAGCGTCTGCCGGGTGATCGGAATCCAGTGCGCGATCGTCGCCACCGGGGCGGTGGCCTGCTCAAAGGTGATGCCGGACTCCGGCTTCGCGCCCGTCGTGATGCTGGTCGCCTCGGCCACTTCGGCGGCGCTGTTCGTGAAGGCCAACTCCCGGAGGAAGAGGACCGCGTCACTCTGCGTCTGGCCCGACAGGAGGATGTCCCGCATGGTGAGCGGGGCCTCGTTGGGCTGGAAGATGCCCGGCACCCGCTGGGGCACGATCAGGTCGGACGGCTGACCAGTCGTGGTCAGGAGTGCCCGCTGCTCGGCGGTGGGAAAGAACGACCCGACATCGACGGCGTCCGACTTGCCGGCCGGGTGCCGTCGGTAGTCCTTCAGCGCGTCCGACTCGATGAACCGCTGTCCGATCGAACGCCGGTCGATACGGCGAGACCCGCCGTCCTGGCCGGACGTGTCCTCACCCTCCCCGATCGGGATCAGACCGGAGGCCCGGGTGCCCGCTGGCTGGGTGTACTCGGTGCTGCGCTTGACCTGGGCGGCGATGGTGACCTCGCGATCAACCTTCGGCCCCAGGTCGTTCGTCTCGGCGATCAGCGCGTCGAGGCGACTCTCGTCGGCCTCGGACCGCGCTTCCTTCTCGGAGAGGCCTTTCATTTCCATCAACGCGGCGGTCATCCGCTCGCGGTATTCAACCAACTTGCTCATGCGACATCCTTGAGGAGATGACCCCACCGGGTGGTAGCCATCACAATGGCGATCTGACGGTCTCGATCTCGCCGTGCTGCCGATGCGGTGGGTGGGGTCGCGATGGACTCCGGGCCGGGCGCATCCTGCCAAGCGGCGACAATCTCTCGGAGCAGCGCTCGACGACCCTCGGTCAGGGTGCCGGCGCGCAGTTCCTCCAATACGGAAGCCAGCGCGTCGATCTCGATCTCGGATCGCACGCTGGTGATGGTGGCGGCCTCATTGGCCGGGAAGGTGACGAGGGAGATTTCCCAGAGCTTCACCTCGGTGATGACCCGCACGTCGGCGGGTTCGAAACCGGGCGTCTGGGTCACGTCGATGGAGTCGGAGCCGGTGGAAGATCGGTCCTTGAGGGTTTGGAACCCGAACGACATCCCGAAGGGAACGCCGCCCCGGAGCCGCTTGAGCGCGACGCTGCCCTCGGCCCCGTCGTCGATGACGGTGGAGTCGTGGTACAGGCCGGTGTCGTCCTCACGCAGGACGGTGGGGGCACCGATGGCCCAGTCCGGGTTGTGCTGGTACAGGAGGGGGATGCGGTCCCGACGCTGGCTCAGGGACCGCTTGAACGCCTTGGGGGCGAAGGCGGTGCCGTAGGAGTCCGCCCGCATGAACGTCGCGGCATAGCCCTCGAAGCCGTCGGTGGCCCCGTCGGCGCGGGGCTTGACCTCGGCAACGTCTCGATACTCGATCGTGGGCTGTGCCATGGGAGCCGCCTCGCGCACGGAAAAACGCGCCGGGTGATGCCCGTCT
>JBBJOE010000345.1:0-3408 GCA_037721765.1 Thermomicrobiales bacterium | reverse complement strand
GAGGAGCCTCCCCATGATCGACCTCCCCGCCAACGACACTCGCGTCTTCCTGTTCCACAGCCCGGACGCCTCCGCCGACCCCGGCGGGGCCATGGAGGCCGTCAATAGCTGGCTCGGCAAGGACCGCTCGACCTCGCAATACGCCAACTTGCGGGTCCGCGACGTCGCGATCTCGGCTGATGGGCGGGGGGGCGTCTTCATCACCGTGGTCTGCAGCCTCGGCCGGACGACAAAAAATACGGTTGATATCGAGGAGCAGGCGATCCCGGCGATGTAGGCAAGCCCGCTCGCCCGAAGCGCCCGATGATGTCCACCATGCCTGATACGACCCGCCACGCTCCGGCCGCCACGCCACGGCCGGAGGCCCGCGTCACCGACCGGTCCCGCCGCGTCATCCTGCTGATGAGCCCGGCCAGCTACCGGGGCGGCAGTTTCCTCGACGCCGCCCGCGACCTCGGGCTGGACTGCCTGCCAACCGTCGACCTGCCCCCCGGCCTCCAGGCCGCCTGGGAACTCCCCGAGGGCGTGATCGCGCTGGATCTGGCCGACCCGGAGGCGGCGGTGGCCCGGATCGTCGCCGAGGCCGCCCGGGAGCCGGTCGACGCGGTGCTGGCGGTGGACGACGGGGCGACCCTGGTCGCGGCCCGCGCCAACGCCGCCCTCGGCCTGGTCCACAATGATCCGGAGGCCGCCCTGGCCGCCCGCGACAAGTGGGTGATGCGGGAGCGGTTGCGGGCGGGCGGCGTGCCGGTACCGTGGTATCAGAGATTCCCCGCCTCGACCGACCCCGCGTCGGTCGCCGGAGACCTGGAGTACCCCCTCGTCGTCAAGCCGACCATGATGTCCGGCAGCCGGGGAGTGATCCGGGCCGACGACCCGGTCGAATTCGCCCGCGCCTTCGCCCGCACCCGCCAGATCGTCCGCAAGGAACGGGGCGACGACGGCGGCGACATCCTGGTCGAGGGCTACCTTCCCGGCGTCGAGGTCGCCCTGGACGGCCTGCTGACCGGCGGTGACCTACGCGTCCTGGCCCTGTTCGACAAGCCCGACCCGCTCGATGGTCCCTTCTTCGAGGAGACGATCTACGTCACCCCCTCCCGCCTGCCAGCCGGGACGCGGCGGGCGATCGCGGCCCGGGCGGCCGAGGCAGCCCGGGCGATCGGGCTGCGGACGGGACCGATCCACGCCGAGTTGCGGGTGAACGACGCGGGCGTCTGGCTGATCGAGATGGCCGGCCGCTCGATCGGCGGCCTCTGCTCGACGATCCTGGAGTTCGGCGCCGGCGTCAGCCTGGAGAACCTGATCCTCCGCCACGCCGTCGGCCTGCCCTTGCCGGACCACATGGGGGGGACTCCCGGCGAAGCGGGGAGCGACGGCCCGGACGCGGGAACGAGCCAGGGCGAAGGACCCGGCGAGGGCGCGGCCGTGATGATGATCCCGATCCCCCGGGGCGGCATGCTGCGCGGCGTCTCCGGCGAGGACGAGGCCCGGGCCGTCCCCGGCGTCACGGGAATCGAGATCACCGCCCGTCTCAACCAGCCCCTCGTCGCCCTGCCCGAGGGCGCCAGCTACCTCGGCTTCATCTTCGCCCGGGCAGAAGACCCCGCCACCGCCGAGGCCGCCCTCCGCCGGGCCCACGCCGCCCTCCGGTTCCGGATCGATGCGCTGATCCCGCTCGAGGTGGGCGACTGAGGGGCGGTGTCCGGCTTCATCCCGGGGTTTTGGGATGGACCCGGGAATCGGGTGCCCACACCGGACGCCGGGGTCGCCTGAACCGGGAGGATACGAGGTCCGCCCCTACTTTGGTCGGTTCAGGATCCATTGACCGGCCACCATCAGAAACACCGATGACCGGCCGACACGCATTTTTGCTATCCGCGACGGTGCAGGGGAGTGCCTCGTGTCCTGTCGTGTTTCGCCCGGCTGACCATCGCTAGGTTATCCCCGCTCGATGATCCCCCGAACACTTGCCCTAGACACGACGGTCCGCGAACCACCACGCGTCTACTTCCGCGGCGCCGCGCCGCCCTTCGATGGTGCGGCGGCCGCGCCGCCCTTGCTCGGGGCCGCGCCGCCGCCGTCCTTGCTGGATGCGGCGGAGCCGGCCGGGACCCAGCCCTCCGGCATCCGGGCCTCGGGACCGAAGAAGAACTCCTCCATCTGCTCGCGGAGGATGCGGCGGGTATCCGGGTCGGAAGGGTTCAGGCCGTAGTGGTTGATCAGGATCGTCATGTGAGGCTGCCAGAGGGCATAGCCCTCGGCCGAGACCTGGTCGTAGATGCGCTGGCCCAGGTCGCCGGGGAAGGGTGGCCGGTCCAACCCGGGGAACTCGCGGCCGAGCTTGACACACTGGACCAGTCGCGCCATCGTTTCCCCCGTCATCTCGCCGTCGTTCGTATCCGCGTCAGCGTCCCGTGCGTCAGGATCGGCACGATGCTCGCCGGTCCGGGGACAGCATGATGACTGCCACCCGCTTTCCTTGAAACCCTAGTCGAGACGATGATCGGCTGTCAATCGTGCCGCGCACTCCCAGGGTCCTCTTCCTCGGCACCCGCTGCACTAATTCGGCCGGGGTCCTCGCGTCGCTGGTCGGGGCAGGCTTCGAGGTCCGGGTCGTCGTGCCCGGTCCGCCAGGCCAGTCCACCGCCATCGATGTGGCCGAACCGCATCGGGAACCGGGCAGTGACGAGTGCCGGGTGCCCCCCGAACCCGTGATCGACGCGTCCCGTCCGCTCCGCCGGCCATTGGTCAACGCCGGCGACGATCCGCTGTCCACGGTCGCGGCCGGGGCTGGGTTCCCGATCAACGCCGCCCCGACCATCCGTCGTCCCGACCGTTGGGCATCCCTGGTCGGCGACGGTGTCGATCTGATCGTGACCGCCTGCTTTCCCTGGCGAGTCCCCGCCGGCCTGGTCGCGCTGGCGCCGCTCGGGGGGGTCAATGTCCATCCGTCCCTCCTGCCGCTGGGCCGGGGGCCACACCCGGTGTTCTGGACCGTCCGGCGGGGGGAGAGGATGACCGGGGTGACGATCCACCTGCTGACGGAGACGTTCGACGCCGGACCGATCTTGGCCAAGGCGATGATTCCCACCCCGACCGACCCGCCCCTGGCGATCGACGACCTCGAACGGCGGCTGTTCCGCCTCGGCGGCGAGATGCTGCCCGGCGTGCTGCGCGACCTCGCCGCGGGGACGGCGATGCCCGAACCGCAGGACCACACCCGGGCCACGGACGCCCCCACCCCGGGCCCGGCCGACTACCTGGTGCCGACCACGCTGCCTGCCGCCTGGGCCTATCGATTCACCCGCGCCGTCCGGGGCACCGGCCCCACCACGGTCCTGATCGGCGCGACGGGCGAGGCGGTGCCGGTCACGGACGCCCTGGCGCTCGGCCCGGCCGATCTCGCGA
>JBBJOE010000049.1:0-12790 GCA_037721765.1 Thermomicrobiales bacterium | reverse complement strand
GTCAGTTCCCAGACCCGGTCGGGGTGTTCACGCAGGTAGTCCATCGGCCGGACCTCCTGCCGGGTCCGGGTCCGGGACCGCGTCCGCGCCGGGTTCCGCCGGGCCAAGCGTCTCCCCCAGCACCGCCGCCAGCCGGTGGAACGGGAGGTGGCCGATGCGCTCGCCCGCGTCGCCGGTGACCCAGATCCCGTCCGCGGCCGTGTCGCCCCGGAGGCCCAGTTCCCGGGTCGCCTCCAGTACCGTCATCGTGCCGGGCAGGACCAGCCCGCCGGCCGGGGCGTCCTCCCGGGCCGGGACGGCCAACTCGGCCAGGCTGGTGTAGTGGAGGGCGCGCACGCCCCGGTCTTCCCCGATGAAGGCCGTGACGAAGGGAGCGGCCGGGTGGCGCAGCAGGTCGGCGGGCGTGCCGTTCTGGACGACCCGCCCCTCCGACATCAACACGATCCTGTCCCCGAGCAAGAACGCCTCGCCGATATCGTGGGTCACGAAGACGATCGTCTTCCGTACGGCCGCCTGGATGCGGCGCAGCTCACGCTGCAGTTGCTTGCGGGTGATCGGGTCGACCGCCCCGAAGGGCTCGTCCATCAGGATGATCGGCGGGTCCGCGGCCAGCGCCCGCGCCACGCCGACCCGCTGTTGCTGCCCCCCCGAGAGCTGGCGTGGGAAGCGGTCGGCGAATTGCTCCGGCGGCAGGCCGACGAGGGCCAGCAGTTCCTCGGCCCGCTCGCGCCGCTTGCGGCGTGGCCAACCCAGCAACCGCGGCACGACCGCGACGTTGTCGGCCACCGTGAAGTGGGGGAAGAGGCCGCCCTGCTGGATCACGTACCCGAGGCGGCGGCGCAGCTCGACGACATCGAGGGTGAGGACGTCTCGCCCGTCGACGATGATCCGGCCGCCGGTCGGCGTCTCGAGGCGGTTGATCATCCGCATCGTCGTCGTCTTGCCCGAGCCGGACGGCCCGATCAAGACATGGAGCTCGCCCGCCCCGATCTCGAGGCTCACGTCGTCCACCGCCCGCACCGTTTGGCCGCCTGACGTGAAGACCTTGGATACGTGCTCCAGCGTAATCATGGGGCTCCCCTGGTACGATGACGCCGTCACCACACGTCGCCGTCCCGCGACGGAAACGTCCGATTGGAGCCACCGACCGTGGCGTGAGACACGACTACATTGCGACATGCGATGGCCGGGAGTGTAGAAATCACACCATCCCCTGTCAAGATCGAGTCGAACGACACCGCGCGAGGCGTCAGGCACCGGGGTGCCCGCGCGGGCCGGTGGCGATTCCCGCGGAACCCCTGCGTCACGTCCGGATTGGCCCGCGCTGGAGTCATTCACCCATTGACCCGGGACGGTCGCTCGCACGGGACACGGGACACCGGTGCGGACACATGCCCCACGACCCAGAGCCGAGGTGCGGGATGGATCATCCCACGGTCTTGTACGTCGATACCGAGCACGAGCGGGTCACCGGCGATCCGGTGACCGGTGCGTCCCACAGGGCCAGACTCGACGCCGCACGGGAGCGGCTGGCGACCGCGGCGGGCGCGAGCTGTCTGGTCATCGGCTACGCCGGCGTCTCCCTCGACATGGTCAGGACGACCGGCGCCATCGCGGTCGTCATCGGCGGCAACACCACCGATTGGGCCGACTTCGACTTCTCGGCGATGGAGGGGCTGCTGGAGACGATCCGGGCCGCGCCCGTGCCGATCCTGGGCATCTGTGCCGGGCACCAGCTCATCGGCCTCGCCCATGGCGCCCGGTGGGGACCGCTAGGACCGTTGGCGGAGGGCGAGGTCGATTCCGACCCGCGCTTCGCACCCGGCCAGCGGAAGGAACGGGGCTTCCTGCCGGTGCGGGGGGACCCGGAATGCCCGCTCTTCTCCGGCCTGGACCAGCCCGCGATAGTTTTCCAATCGCACTACTGGCAACTGGAAGAGGTGCCCGAGGGGTTCGTTACCCGGGCGACCTCGCCCTGGTCCGGGATCCAGGCGATCGAACGACGTGACCGGCCCGTGTTCGGGGTGCAGTTCCACCCCGAGCGGCACGACGCCGTTCACCCGGCCGGGGCGACCGTCTTGCGCAACTTCTTCGCGCTTTCGCCCGGGTGAACGATGGGTGCCATCGTGGCAGTGCGGACCGCATCGTGGCACCGCGCCATCAGGAACACCATCTCGCGCCAACGCGAAGCGGCTGTTATGTGCTTGGGTGCGTGGCCGCTCGAACGCCTCCCCGTGATCACGAGAACTGCGATACTGGACCCCATCTCTGCGCCCCGGGACGTGCGCGTCCCGTGCCCGGGCAGTCAGGCTTGGTCGAGCCCGAGGATCGGATCCCAGCACCATGTCTCGACGTCCGTTCGCCGACCGCGTCATCGCCGAGGCACTCCAGCAACCGGTTTGGACGGTGCGGCCCGACGGTGCCGTCGACTACGTCAACCCGTACTGGAGTGTCTACACCGGACTCCCGCTCGAGGCGACCCTCGGTGACGGGTGGCGGGTCGCCGTCCACCCGGACGACCTTGCCTCGTTCGAGACGTCGTTCCGGGCGGCATCGGCGGTGGGGGAGGCCTTCGAGGTCGAGCACCGCTTCCGGCGCGCCGACGGCGCCTATCGGTGGCACGTGGCCCGGG
This sequence comes from Thermomicrobiales bacterium, assembly GCA_037721765.1. Lineage (GTDB taxonomy): Bacteria > Chloroflexota > Chloroflexia > Thermomicrobiales > UBA6265 > JACCVE01. The sequence goes on along the minus strand of JBBJOE010000049.1, from coordinate 10,158 downwards.
TCGCTCCCATCCACGATGCCCATGGCGCCGTGATCAGTTGGGCCGGGATGGCGATCGACATCGATGGCCGGTGGCGGGCCGGACACGACGCGGCACGACTGGCGGCCATCGTTGAGGGGTCGCAGGAGGCGATCGTCGGACGGGACCTGGATGGTACGGTGACCGACTGGAATCCCGGTGCCGAACGCGTGTATGGGTATCAGGCGCACGAGATCCTCGGCCGGGACATCTCCCTCCTGATTCCCCCTGACCTCCTGGACGACCTGAACCTGATCCGGGGCCGGTTAGACCGCGGCGAGCCCATCCCCGCGTTCGAGACCGAACGACTTCGCAAGGACGGGACGCGGGTCCAGGTGGCGATCACCATGTCGCCGGTCCGCGACCGCTCCGGCCGGGTGATCGGCGCCTCGACCATCGCCCGGGACCTCTCCGATCGCGCTGCCGTGCGGGCCGAGCGGCGAGATCGGGAGCGCCAATCGAATCTCGTGGCCGCGGTCGGAACGGCCCTGACGGCGCGCCTGCCGCTGTCCGACCAACTCCGCCGGTGTGCCGAGGCCCTGGTGACGCACCTGGGCGTGGTCTTCGCCCGGATCTGGACCCTCGACGTGGAGGATCCGGCCGTCCTCGTGCTGCGGGCCAGCGCGGGACTCTACACCCACCTCGATGGCGAGCATGGCCGGATCTCAGTCGGCGCCTGGAAGATCGGCCGGATCGCCGCCCACCGCCGGCCCCACCGGACCAACCACGTCCTGGGCGATCCCGAGATTTCGGACCAGGGGTGGGCGGAGCGGGAAGGCATGGTGGCCTTTGCCGGATACCCCCTGTTGATCGGGGACCGGTTGCTGGGCGTGATGGGGGTCTTCGCGCGGCAGCCCTTGAGCGAGACGATGTTCGGGGTCTTGGCGTCGGTCGCCGACGCGATCACCGTTGGCGTCGACCGGGCGGAGACCGAGGCGGCGCGGGAAGTCGTGCTCGACCGGGAGCGGGCGGCCCGCGAGCGTGCCGAAGCGGCAGCCGCGACGCTGGCGACGGTCAACCGGGTCGGACAATTGCTCACGGCCAAGCTCGACCTGGGCCAACTCGTGCGGGCCGTGACCGACGCGGCGACAGAGCTCACGGGGGCCCAGTTTGGGGCATTCTTCTACAATGTCGTCGACGACACCGGTGAGACCTACACCTTGAACGCCCTCGCGGGTGACCCCGTGGACGTCTTCGCGAATTTCCCGATGCCCCGCCCGACGGCCGTCTTCGGGCCCACGTTCCGGGGCGAGGGGGTCGTCCGGCTCGCGGACATCCGGTCCGATCCCAGGTACGGGCGAAATGTTCCCCATTCCGGGGTGCCCGCCGGACACCCGCCGGTCGTCAGTTATTTGGCGGTCCCCGTGGTCTCTCGATCGGGGGAGGTGCTGGGCGGGCTCTTCTTCGGCCACTCCGAACCCGATGTCTTCGACATGCGGGCCGAGGACCTCGCGGTCGGCCTCGCGTCCCACGCGGCAGTCGCCATCGACAATGCCCGGCTCTTCCGCGTCGCGCAGGCCACCGAGCGGCGCTATCGGAGCTTGTTCGAGGGCGTCGCCGACGCGATCCTGGTGACCGACGGCGAACGCCGCTACCGGGATGCCAATGCCGCCGCCGAGGTCCTCCTCGGGTACGGACGAGAGGAGTTGCTCGGCCTGCGGGTCGAGGATGTCGTCGCGGTCGAACCCGATTGGACGGAGGCGGAATTCGAGCGATTCCGTACGGAGGGGCGCTGGCACGGGGAGATGGAGTTGCGGCGCAAGGACGGATCGACGGTCCCAGTCGAGGCCCGGGCGACCGTCGTCGACCTTCCAGAGGGGCCGGTCTACCTCTCCACCATACGCGACATCTCCGATCGTAAGCGGACCGAGCGCCTGCGACGGGACTTCCTGGCGATGGTCGGCCATGACCTGCGCAGCCCGCTGACCACCTTGCGGGGTCGCGTCCAACTCCTGAAGCGGCGCGCGGCCTACGATGCGACGGCCGTCGACGCGATCCTGGCCCAGACGAAGCGGATGGGGCGCCTCATCGATGACCTGGCCGACCTCATCCGCTTCGAGGCCGGGCCGCCGGAACTGCGAAGAGCGTCGGTCGACCTCGTCTCGCTCGTTCGCGCCGAAGCCGAGGCGGCGAATCCGCCCGGCGGTGACCATCGGATCCGTGTCGTCGCGCCTGAAGAGCCGGTATTGGGTGAATGGGACGCCGATCGCCTCGGACAGGTCCTCCAGAATCTCCTCGGTAACGCGGTCAAGTATGCCCCGGGTGACGACCGGGTCACGATCCTGGTGGAGGCGGATGCGGCCGAGGCCCGGGTGGAGGTGGCCGACCATGGGCCCGGCATACCACCGGAGCACCTGGCCCGCCTGTTCGAGCGTTTCTACCGGGCCGATGCGACCGGCGCCGGGGGCCTCGGCCTCGGCCTCTACATCAGCCGGATGCTCGTCGAGGCCCATGGCGGCCGCATCTGGGCGAGGTCGGAACCCGGTCAGGGCAGCACCTTCACGTTTGTCCTGCCCCGGGGGTGAACGGGTCATCCGGCGCGACGGGACCAAAGGGCCCGTGGGTCGCGCCGGGGCCCGCCGGCCCGGCGTGTTCTTGCCTCCCAGGCATGGTCCGCCGGCCGGCCGCCAAGCACGATCCGGCGATGGGCCATCGGGAAGCGTCAGACGCCCGGGTAGCGGGCGGCTCGGGTTGCCCGGTAGGAGACGGTCCGAAGCGACCGCCGGGCGACAGGACCGCCTCTTGGTGAAGGGTCGCCGACCTCCTTTCGCCGCCCCGGCACCGACGGGCCTCACTCGCTCGCGGTGGGCGCGCCGCTGGGCCATCGCGTCCCGGGCCGGGTGATGTCGAGGCCGGGCATCGCCGGGCATCGGGCCCGGGGAGCCCCAGCGCGGTCACCTGGCGCCCGCTCCGGTCACGGATGCGGCCTCGGGAACCGTCGGGATCGCCAGTATGGGGAGCGACCTGCCATGCCCATTCCCGGCACTGGCTCGCATCGTGGGGCCGGGAGCGACGTCGCGGCTGCCATGGGGCGGCCTGGCTCGGCTCGGAAGGATCGCACCCATGCACGTGTACCCGCTCGCCGGTCTCGCTCGGATCCTCGTCGTCGCGGTCATGCTGGGGGCGACCGGGCTCACCCCCGGCGGCGCGGCCGCCCAGGTCCAATCCGACGAACTGGCGGGTCAGGTGACCTTCCAGACTTGGGGCGGCCCCGGCGAGCTCGCCGCCTACGAGCAGGTGGTCGATGCGTTCGAGACTCGCTACCCCGGCATCACCGTCAGCCTGGTCCACGTCCCCGACCAGGGCGACCACTACGCCGAGTTGCGGCGGGGCTTCGCCTCGGGGACGCCCTCCGACGTGTTCCTCCTCAACTACCGGAACGTCGGCCCCCTCGCCGCCGCCGGTGACCTCACCCCGATCGGGCCGCGCCTCTCGGAGAGCGCCGAGATCGCCGAGGACGACTTCTTCGAACCGGCCCTCGATGCCTTCCGCTACCGCGACGGCGAGTTGACCTGCCTGCCGCAAAACCTCTCCAGCCTGGTCGTCTATTACAACCGGGACCTCTTCGAGGCAAACCGCGTCCCGCTGCCGCGGCCGATTGGGACTGGCAACAGTTCCAGGACGCCGCCATCGCGCTGACGAAAGACCTCGACGCTGACGGTGTGCCCGACCAATACGGCCTCGCCACGGAACCGAGCCTGATCCGGGCCGCCCCGTTCGTCTGGCAAGCCGGGGGCGAGCTGGTCGATGACCTCCAGCAGCCGACCACCCTGACCCTCGATACCCCGGAGGCTCGGGCCGGGCTCCAGTACTTCGTCGACCTGAGCGTGACGCACCGGGTCGTCCCGTCCCGGCAGGCCACTGACGAGCAAGCTCCCGTCGATCGCTTCGCCGCCGGTGGCGCGGCCATGCTGCTGGAGAGTCGCCAGGCGGTCCCCGCCCTGCGCGAGGGCGCGGCCTTCGGGTGGGATGTCGCGCCGCTGCCCCGCGGGCAGACCGAGGCCGGCATGCTGCATGGCGCGGGCTTCTGTATGAGCGCCGCGACCATCGACCAGGACGCGGCCTGGGCGTTCATCGAGTTCGCCGGCGGCCCGAACGGCCAGACCATCCTGAGCCAAACCGGGCGCATCGTGCCGGCGCTCCAGGGTGTCGCCAGCGGTCCGTCGTTCGCCGGGGTCCCGACCGGTACCGGCACCCCGGTGGCCCAGGGCGGCGGTCCGGCCAGCGCCGCCGTCTTCATCGACACGATCCCGGCGATCAGGCGGGTGCCGACCACATCGACCTGGCCCGAGGTCGAGAACACTCTCGATGTCCTGCTGGAACGGGCCTTCTACGGCGAGATCCCTCTCGACCAGGCCCTGACGCTGGCGACAGAATTGACCGCCGAACTGTTCCAACGGGCCTCCGAGGAGACGCCGGTGGAACTGCCCGGGACCTGAGCCAAGTCACCGGGAGGGACGGTCGGCGTCAGGTCGGGGCGCCGGTCGCGTCCCGCCGGCCGGTGGTTCCCCGCGTGAGCTTGTCCATCCTCAGCCGGGCGGGGGCCCGTGCGATCGTCGTCTCCGGCGGCTACCATGCCCCGGTGAACGGTCCAGACCCATCCCCGCGACGCGCCGCTCGCCCCCGGCTGCTGCTGGTGACCACCGGCGGCACCATCGCCAGTCGCCGCGACCCCGTAACCGGCGCCGTCGCGGCCGCCGCGAGCGGCGAAGAGCTGTTGGCCGAGATCCCGGACGTGGCGGGATGGGCGGATATCGAGGTCGTCCCGGTCGCGGCGGTCAACGGGTGGAACGTCACCCCGGAGGTGATGGTGGCGGTCGCCCGGGCGATCGGGGACGGCATGGCCCGGGGAGCGGCCGGGGCGGTCGTGACCCACGGCACCGACACCGTCGAGGAGACGGCCACCCTGCTGGACCTCGTCCTGGCGGGGCCGGCGCCGGTCGCCTTCGCGGTCGCCCTGCGTCCCCTGGATGAACCCGGCACCGACGGTCCCGGCAACCTCCGCGACGCTGTCCGCGTCGCCCTGGACCCCGGCGCCCGGGGGCAAGGACCACTGGTGGTCGAGGCGGGGGCGATCCACGCCGCCCGCTGGGTGACCAAGGGCCATACGACCCGGCCGGGCGCGTTCGTCTCGCCCGGTCACGGCCCGGTCGGGACCGTCGGCGCCGGGGCCGTGACGTTCGCCCGCGCGGCTCCGGCGCGTCCGCCATTCCCCGGGGGCGTAACGGTGGCCCGGTCCGGCGGCGCGACCGAAACCGCGGCGATCGGCCTGGAGCGCGACGTTCCCTTGCTCAAACCCGGGGCCGGGGAGGACGACCGCCTGATCCGGTGGGCGATCCAGAGCGGGTGCCGGGGCATGGTGATCGAGGGCAGCGGGGCCGGCAACGTGCCCGGGACCATGGTCCCCGCCATCGAGGAGGCCATCGGCCGGGGCATCGCCGTGGTCCTGGTGACGCGGGTGCCGGAGGGGCGCCTGGCGATGGCCTACGGTGGGGGCGGGGCCCGGGGGGGAGGACACGACCTGGCGGCGATCGGCGTCATCCCCGCCCACGGCCTGACCGGCCCGAAGGCCCGGATCGTGACGATGGTGGCCCTCGGCAGGTCCGGTGACGTGGGGACGGTCCGGGAAACGTTCGCGAGGTACACCGGCTCACCCGCGCCGTGAGACGACAAATCCCATGATACTGACCGGCGCATGGCGACCGAATCAGTGAAAGGAACGGTCTCGTGGCCTCCCGCCGCTCGCGGCGCGGCGAGGCATGGTGTCCGCACGGTCACCGAGGACCCGGCAAACTCATCCTTGACCCGGGATTCGCTCCGTGCGGCCGATCGCCCGGTGCCCGTCAGGAGCGGCTGGCGAGGATCGCCTCGATCTGGTCGCGGTCGAGGGGGTGGGCGAGGAAGAAGTCGATCCCGGCGGCGTCGAGGCTGGCCCGGAACTCGGAGACTAGTGCCATCTCCCGCTCGTTGAGGGCGTAGCCGTGATGGGCGAGCGCACCGCTCAGGTCGTCGCGCGCCTCGGCCCTGAAGGCAACGTCGGTCATCGCCTGTTCGGCCAGTCGGGTCAGGAGGTCGATGCGGACCTCGTCGTCAGCGCTCATGGTCATCGACTCTCCCGGGGCGTCCAGGGGGCGGGACGGGGGCCCGGTCCGCCGCCGGCGCGGCGATGGGCGACCGGTCCAAAGTGTACCCCGGAGCATCCGGCCCGGCGCCCCGGTCTGGACCGCTCCCCCGGTCTGGACCGGTCCTCGCGGGCCCGTCGCGGCGTCGAGGCTCACGGAGGACCCATCGCCACGGCATAGTCCTGCTGCCGTCCCCGAATCGACCGGAACGGAACCGAACCTTACCGGGCGCCGCCCACGCCGCTTCGGTCTCCGCCGTCTCGACGTGCTTCGCCTCGCATCTCCCCGGCCGGACCGGGGAGATGCGTTCAGCGCTGCTCCGTCGGGTCCATCCCCGGAGGTCTCCGGAGGTGCCAGCCGGTGACCGATTGGAAGGCGATGGCGATGGCCACCAGGGTAGGTTCCGACCAGGGGTTGCCGAGGAACTCGATCCCGACCGGCAGGCCGCGGGCCCCGAGGCCCATCGGCACCGTGATCGAGGGCAGGCCGCAGAGGTTGCCCGCCGCGCCCAGGCTGATCCCGCCGGTCCCGCCGAAGGCCGTCCGGAACGAGGCGTCGATCGGCGGGGCCTCCGCCGGCAGCGTCGGCGCCACCAGGGCGTCGATGCCCCGCATCGCGGCGGCCATCCGGGTCATCCCCAGGCCGCGCACCCTGAGGGCTCGGATGTAGTCGCTCGCCGGCATGGTCAGGGCATGGTAGAGGCCGTAGCGGTCCTCCGGCGCGGAGAGGCCGCGGGTCGTGCCGTCCTCGATCTGGTCCTGGAACGCGGACGCCCCCTCGGCGGCGATGATCAGGGCGGCGGCTTCGGCCCAGGGGAGATCGGGGAGGGCGACCTCGTCGATGGACGCCACGAGCGGCCGCAGGGCCTCGATAGCTCGCGTGAAGGCCGCCGTCATCGTCGCGTCCAGGCCGTCGGTCACCCCGCGCGGCACCGCCAGCCGGAACATCGTCCCGGCGGGCAGGTCGGGCAGGGGCCGGTCGGAAGAGGTCGGGTCGGCGGCATCGGGCCCGGCGATCGCCCGCAGGGTCAGCCAGGCGTCCTCGGCCGACCGGGCCATCGGCCCCAGTTTGTCCATGGTCCAGGAGAGGGCCATCGCCCCCCGGCGACTGACGCGGCCGTAGGTCGGCCGCAGGCCGGTGATGCCGTTCAGGGCGGCGGGGGTGTGGATCGAGCCCCACGTCTCGGAGCCGATCGCGACAGGCACCGCGCCGCATCCGACCGCCGACCCGGAGCCGCTCGACGACCCACCCGCCCACGTCTCCCGATCCCAGGCGTTGCGGCCGGGGCCGGTCCAGGCGGCGTCGGGTTGGTCGTAATTGAAACCCCCGGCCAACTCGACCATCGCCAGTTTCCCGACCAGCACGGCTCCGGCGGCGGCCATCGTCTCGACCACGGCGGCGTCCTCGCCGGGAATCTGGTCCCGGAACGGGGCCGCTCCCCAGGTCGTCGGGATACCCCGCGTCGCGAGCAGGTCCTTGGCCCCCCAGGGGATGCCGTGGAGGGGCCCCCGATCGGTCCCGGTTCGGAGGTCGTGATCCGCCCGGGCCGCTTGCTCCATGGCCAGGTCGGCCGTCAGGGTGGCCACCGCATTGAGGTCCCTGCCGACGGTGTCGAGGCGCCCCAGCGCGGTGCGGGCCAACTCGGTGGCCGAGACCTCGCCCGCCCGCAGCAGGTTCCCCAGCTCCCCGAGCCCGAGCCACCGCGTCTGGTCGTCCGGCGCCGCCGACGACGCCCGCGGCGCATCACTCATGAACCGAGTCCGGGGCGAGCGAGGAGAAGACCGTCGCGGGCTCGTCGCCGTTGCGGAGCGGTACGGCCCGGACGGCCGCCGCGTGCTGGCGCTGCTCGGTGATCGCGGTCCGGACCGCCTCCCATTCCGCGCCGGTCAGCCGGTCGGCGAACCGGCGCCGCAGGGTCAGGATCTGGCCCTCGACGGCCACGTCCCGTTCGATGTCGGTGGGCGTCTCGGGATGGGTCGGAGTTGGCATCGGTCGGCATCCTCCTGCTCGAACGGACCCACAGTCTACCGCGCCCGGGCCAGGTGGTCTGGCGGGAGCCGGGGAATGGTGGGCCGGCGAGGAGGGGGATCGTGGCCCCGCGGGGCGCTTGACGTGTCACCCGGAACCGCCGTATGGTGCGACCCACAACCGAAGATGACTGCCACGGGAGCTTGGGGGCGCCAGGCTGAGAGGGTGACCGGACCGTCACCGACCGTCGAACCTGATCCGGGTAATGCCGGTGGAGGGATCGGCCGCTCAGCCCGTGTCGCCGTCGGATGGTTCTCACCCGGCGGTTTTCCGTGTCCGCCCCCAGGTCCCCAGTCCTCGGAACGCCGGTCGATGGTCACCATCATCGTGGTTTCTCCGATGAGTCCTTCGGGGACGGAGCAGTGGGATGCGGGTGATGGGTCGGTGGGTCGATCAGGCGGAGGAAACAGGCAATGGCGACGGACAACGGGACGACGTTCGCGGGGGCGGACATGGGCGACGCGGTGGACCCCGGCGCCGTCTGGGCGGCGCTGGCCGAGCGGCACCCGCTGATCCTCTGCATCACGAACCGGGTCACCACCCAGCGAGTCGCCGACCTGCTGTTGGCGGCCGGGGCGGCGCCGGTGATGGCCGACACCCCGGACGAGGTCGCCCAGATGGCGGCGATCGCCAGCGGCGTCTACCTCAACGCCGGCCTGCACGCCACCCAGCCCGCGGCTCTCGACGCGGCGGCGACGGCCTTCGAGACCCTGGCGACGACCCGGGTCCTCGACCCGGTCGGGCTCGGGGCGACGGCCTACCGGACGGCGGTGATCGGCGACCTGGTGCGACGGGTCCGGTTCGACGCGATCCGGGGTAACGCGGCCGAGATCGCCGCTCTCTCCGGGGCGGGGACCGGCACCCGGGGCGTCGATGCCGGGGCCGGGGACACCGCCGAGGGCGCCCTGGCGGCCGCCGCGGCGATCGCCCGGGAGCGGGGCACCGTCGTCGCGGTCAGCGGCGAGACCGACGTGATCACCGACGGGACGCGGGTCGCCCGCGTCGGCGGCGGTCACCCGTGGCTAGCCCGGATCACCGGGACCGGCTGCGCCCTCGGCGCCCTGGTGACCGCCTGCGTCGCGGCCAGTGATCCGTGGGCCGGGACGATCACCGCCCACGCCGCCCTGAGTCTGGCGACCGACCGGGCGATGCGCCAGGCCACTGGTCCGGGCACGCTCAGCGTGTACCTGCTCGATGCCCTGACCGCCCTCCGGCCGGAGGACTTCGCCGGGGCCGACATCGGGCTCGATCGACTCGACGGGATGGCGACGACCGCCTGAAGCCACCGGCCGAAGCAGATGGCGGAGGCCACCGGATCCAACCGGAGGCGATCGCCGGGCGCCATTGCCGCGTGGCGCCACGCCGCCCCGGGGACGGGATGGCCGGTGCCCGGGCAGCGGCGACCGGGGGCCGAGCGGAGGGTGGTGGCCCGGCGCGTATGAGCGGAGATGTCCAGCGTACGGGTGGGCCGCGACACGCATCAGAATGAGGAGAAGATCGACCATGGAACCGACGACCATTCGTGACTATGCCCTCTACTACGTGCTGGATCTCCCGGCGAGGGGTGAGCCCGCCACGTTGGTGGCCGCGGCCGTCGCCGGGGGCGCGACCATCGTCCAACTCCGGGGCAAAGATATCCCGGCGGGCGAGCTGTACACGACGACCCTGTCGGTCCAGTCGGCGTTGCGGGGGACCGGCGTGCCCCTGGTCATCAACGATCGGCTGGACGTGGCGATGGCCGCTGGCGCCGACGGCGTCCACGTCGGGGGCAGCGACCTGCCGTTCGAGCGGGTCCGCGAGATCGCCCCGGGCCTGATCGTCGGTGTTTCCTGCTACGGCGACCTCGACCGGGCCCGGCGGGCGGTGGCGGCCGGGGTCGACTACGTCGCCTTCGGCGCCTTCGCCCCCAGCCCGACCAAGACGGAAGCGGCGGTCGTCCCCCTGACGACCCTGGCCGGGGCGCGAGACCTCGGCGTCCCGGTGGTCGCCA
>JBBJOE010000344.1:0-3437 GCA_037721765.1 Thermomicrobiales bacterium | reverse complement strand
GATGGGAGAGGATGATCTACGGCGCTACCGGGGGGTCATCGCCTCGATGAGGAGGTCGTGGGGGAGGGCGTGGGCGACCCGGCCGTCCCGGCCGGTCATCGTGGTCGCGGCGCAGAGGGCGTTGCCGATCGCCTCCTCCGTTGCCTCGACGACCGCCTCGTAGAGCGGGGTCAGGGCGAAGCGGGGCAGCATCAGCACCGGTACCGGACCACCGTCCGGCGGCTGGCCGGCCAGGCCGTGATTCGCCGTCGAGAAGGCCAACATCAGGTCGCCGCTGCTGTTCTCCCCGACACCGCCCACGCGGCCGACGCCGAGGGCCGACCGCCGGGCCATGCCCCGGCATTGGCCCGGCAGCAGCGGGGCGTCGGTGGCGACGACCACGATGATCGATCCCTCTCCAGCCTCGGCTGCCGTGGGCGCCGGGGCCGGACCGGGCAGCGGCACTCGCGTCGCCGGGATCCTCGCCCCGACCGGAACACCGTCGAGTCGCAGCAGGTGCCGCTGGCCATAGTTGGCCTGGACCAGGACCCCGATCGTCCAGCCGCCGAACTCCCCGGGCAGGCGACGCGACGCCGTGCCGGTGCCCCCCTTGAAGCCATGGCACATCATCCCGGTGCCGCCGCCGGTGTTTCCCTCGGCGACCCGGCCCCCGGCCGCCCCCGCCAGCGCCGCCGCGACGTGTTCCGGCCGGACGTGCATCCCATTGATATCGGAGAGAAAGCCGTCGTAGGTCTCGGCCACCACCGGCATGCTCCATCCGGTGAAGTCTGGCTCCCGCGCCGACCGGGACGCGATCAGGGCATCGCGGACCACCCCGACCGAGTGGGTGTTGGTGATCGCCACCGGCGTCGTCAGCAGGCCAGCATCTTCGACCCAGGCCGTGCCCGTCATCTCCCCGTTGCCGTTGAGGACGTGCGTCCCGGCGAAGCACGGGTCCCCCTCGATCCCGTCGCGGGGAACGATCACCGTCACCCCCGTCCGGACCGGACCCCGCCCGGTATCCAGCGGCCCCTCGCCGGAGACCAGCGTCACTTGACCGACCCGGACCCCGGCCACATCGGTGATCGCGTTCCACCGCCCGGGCTCGAACCGCCCGATCGCGATGCCCAGGTCGCGCAGGCGCGGGCGGGACGGCGCGTCGGCAGCGGGCGCCTCGACGGCCCACATCGTGGTCAATACGATGCCCGCAGTAGGGTCTGCAGGGTCCCTTCTGGGTCGGGCAGGTCGCTGGCCCGGATCTGGGCGGCCGTCTCCTCGACCGGGTACGGCAGTCGCCGCTGCTCGACCGTCCACTCCCTCACCGAATCGTCCCATCCCAGGATGCTGTAGCGGCAGCTCAGCTCGCCGTCCTTCGGATTGCCCACGGCGGAGACATCGACCAGGGTCGTCTCGCCGAGCGGGCGGACGAACGTGACGTGGTGGTGACCGAAGGCGATCACTGCCGCCCGCGTGTCCCCGATCACCTCCCGCAGGGCCCGGTCGCTCATCTCCGGCCGCAGCTTTCGGTCGAGGTCGTGCGGATTGGCGTGGACGACGAGCAGGTCATCATCCGGCGACGTTCCCCCTGGCGGGGTGACGCGACGCTCGAACGGCAGGCTGGCCAGGTACCCGACGCCATCCTCGCCGAGCTGGTCCACGACCAGGTCGGGCGGCGCTCCCGGCTCGGCCGCATCGTCGACCACGTCCCGGTCGGTATTGCCGACCAGGACCGTCAGGGGGACCGGCGAGGCCCAGTCCCGGAGGATCGCCACGACCTCGCCCGGGGCCGGGCCGACCCGGCAGAGGTCGCCGGCCACGACCACCTCATCGACCGGCGGCCGCGTGGCCAGATCGGCGAGCACGGCCCGGAGGGCGAGGCTGAACCCATGGATATCGGACATCACGGCGATCCGCAAGTGATTCCTCCTGGCGGTAGCTCGACATTGGCCGGATGACCGATTCTCTAGACTCCGGACCTTTTGGATATGTTACCGGGGCATCGAGGACTGTACCATGACGATTGGATGGCCCCGGGCACGGCCGGTGCGATAGTCCGGAGCGGCCAGCCGAGGCAGACGCCAGCCAGCGGGCGCACGCGGCGGGCGGGATGCCGGCGGCAGCGGGGGCTCGGGATCGCCGACTCGTCGGTGATTAGGGGCATGTCTTATCGCGGCGGTCAACGGGCTTAGGGGGCATCGGGACATGGCCGTGACGATTCGCGTCCAGCGCGCCTGGGCTGGCCCAGCACCGCTCCCCGCCCCTCTTACCTCGTTGGTGGGGCGGGATGTCGAGACCGGGCGCTTGGTCGCCCTTCTCGCGGATCGCGCGGTCCGGCTCGTGACGCTGACCGGTCCGGGCGGCGTCGGCAAGAGCCGCCTGGCGATGCGGGTCGCCCGGACCCTCGACCCCCGCGGCGCGGTCCGACTTGCGGATCGCGAGCCGGTCTTCCCGGACGGGGTCGGATTCGTGCCGCTGGCGACCGTCGATGACCCGGCGCTGGTCCCCCGCGCCATCGTCCAAGCGCTGATGAACCCGGACCGGGACACGGCCGATCCCCTCGCGTCCCTGATCGAGGCGATCGGTGACCGAGACCTGCTGCTGATCCTCGACAACTTCGAGCAGGTCGTCGACGCCGCGCATATCCTGACGACCATCCTGGCCGCCTGCCCCGATGTGACATTGCTGACGACCAGCCGGACCGTTCTCCACGTCTACGGCGAACACGACGTGCCGGTCCCGCCGCTGGCGGTGAACCCAGACCGGATCGCGACCATCGCCGACCTGATCGACCAACACGCTCCCGCCTTGTTCGTCCAGCGGGCGATGGCCATCCGGCCCGGCACGGTCTTCACCGATGACGACGCCCCGGCGATCGCCGCGATCTGCGCCCGGCTGGATGGCTTGCCCCTGGCGATCGAGCTCGCCGCCGCCGGGACGATCCTCCTGAGCCCGGCCCAGCTGCTGGCTCGCCTCGACCACGTCCTGCCCCTGTTGACGGGCGGCGCCCGCGACCTGCCGGCCCGGCAGCAGACCTTGCGGGCCGCGATCGCCTGGAGTGACGACTTGCTCTCTCGCGACGAGCGGGTCCTGTTCCATCGCCTTTCCGTCTTCCGTGACGGATTCACCCTGGAGGCCGCCGCCGAGATCATGCGTGATCAGCCGCCGGCCGGTTCCGCGGCCCTCCCCGGGGACGGTGATGAGGGACCGCCCGACCTGCTGATCCTGGACGGTCTCACCCGCCTGATCGGCCATAGCCTGATCCAGACGCGGTCGCCGCGGGGTGGCGAACCGCGCTTCGGGATGCTCCAGACGATCCGGGAGTATGGCCAAGAGCGCCTCCGGGCGGCGGGACACCTCCAGGACGTCGCCCGGACCCACGCCACCGCCATGCTGAGCCTGGCGCAGCGGGCCCAACCCGAATACTACGGCTCGGACCACCGGACCTGGCTGGACCGGCT
>JBBJOE010000048.1:0-12861 GCA_037721765.1 Thermomicrobiales bacterium | reverse complement strand
CGAGCGCGGCGATCCCCTCGCCGACGACGACCTTGCCGACCTCTCCCGGGGTCAGTGCCCGGCCCAGCGCGGCCGAGACCGCGTAGAGCCGCCCGATGCGCTCGGCGGACCGCTCGGCCGCATCACGCGCGGCACTCTCGGCCCGGTAGAGGGTGGCGTTGTCGATCGCGATGGCTGCCCGCTGGGCCAACGATTCGATCAGCAAGATGTCGTCCGAGGTGAAATCTGCGGCGGTCCCGGATCGGCAGCGGATCGCCGACATGGCGCCCAGGGTCGCGCCCCGGGAGACGAGCGCGGCCGAGACGTAGGCCCGGACATCGAGCTCGGCCAGGATCCGGGCGTGCTCGGCGTCACGGGCCACCCCGGCCCGCGTCTCCGCCGGGACGGCGTTCGCGGAACGGGTCACGCCGGAGGTGACGACGGAGGCGATCGCGTTGTTCAGGTTTTGGGGGTCGATCGGGTAGTCGATGGCGAGACGGCGGGCGTTCTCGGCCTGGGCGGGGTCGGCGGCCCGGACGAAGGGGCGACCGAGGGGGCTCCCCGGGCCATCATCATAGAGGTCGAAGACGATCACGTCGGCTAACCGGGGAATCACGAGGTCGGCGAGGATGTCCATCGTGGTGGCGATGTCGAGGCTGGTCGCCAGGGCCGAACTGGCGTCGACCAGGAAGGCGGCCTGCCGTTGGGCGCGTTCGGCCAACGCCCGGGCGGCCCGTTCGCCGTCGAGCCGGTTGATGTCGTTGATCGTCGCCGCGACGAGGGCGGCGAAGTTGGTCAACGTCTCGACCTGTTCCAGGAGCAGCGGCTGCCGGGCGTACCCGGTCAGGACCCCGAACGAATGGTCGCCGACGACCACCGGCAACAGGACGGCCGTCCTGATTCGCTCGCGGTCGAGCCAGCGGGAGTCGGCGAGTCCTCCGAGGGCGGCGCCTTGGATGGATTCGGTCCGGTGGGAGCGGGCCACCCGGGCTACGGCGCCGGTGGGGTCGGCGAGCGCGACCCTCACCGGGCGATCGCGCGGTAGCGGGCCCCGGCTGGCCCGGGGGGACATCGTCGCCGTGGCCGGGTCGATGACCCAGGCCTCGGCGAGGGTCATGCCGAAGCGCCGCTGCATCGTGGTGACGGTGTAGTGGAAGACCGCATCCCTGTCCGTCAGGGCGGCCAGGCGGGCGGCCGCCTCGTTGACCGAGCGAAGCCACCGCGTGACGTCGAGTTGGCGCTCGACCTCGACCCGTTCCTGGGCCGGACGAATCGTGGCGATCAGCATCCGGGCGTCGCGGCTCATGATGGCGCTGAGGCTGATCTCGAGATCAATGTCGGTCTCGTCTCGCCGGACGCCCGTCAGGGAGAAGGTTCGCCCCACCAGGCGGGGGAGCTGACGAGCGAGCAAACGGGATGCTCCCCGCCCCTCGACGGCCCGGGAGCGGGGGGAGATCAAACTCGTGACCGGGCGACCGGTCAGGTCGGCGGCCGGCCACCCGAAGAGGCGTTCGGCGGCCGGGTTGGCATAGGCGATCTTCCCACCCCGGTCGAACCCGACGAAGGCGTCGGTCGCGGTGTCCAGCACCGCTCGCCCGTCGATCCCCGCGTCCTCCCGATCGGCCGGTGTCGCTGGGCCGTGGCTAACCCCCGAAGCGCCGTCGGTGCTGGCGCTCGTCTCGCCGGTTCTGGCATCCATACCGGCGTCCGTGCCGCCATTTTCCCGTTCGTCATCCGACCCGTCGCCGGTCGCCCGGGCCTCCGCGACCGCTCCCCCGCCTATCATCTGCACCGTACCGCGAGGCCGGGCGGCCGCGAACGTCGGCTCGCCGCCGGAGTGGGTCACGTCGGGGAGACGTCGTCGCCCCCCGCCTCCGTCAGCCGTCGCAGGACGGTGGGGAGGATGCCACCGTTTCGATAGTACCGAACCTCCACGGGGCTGTCGATCCGGGCGATCACCTCAAACGTCCTGGTCGTGCCATCTTCGCCGGTCGTGGTGACCGCGAATGGGATCCCCGGTGCCAGCGTGCCGTCCTGGCTGGAGATGTCGTAGGTCTCCCGACCGGTCAGGCCGTGGCTCGTCGCCGATTCGCCTGGCAGGAATTGGAGCGGGAGGACGCCCATCCCCACCAGGTTGCTGCGGTGGATGCGCTCATAACTCTCCGCCAGCACCGCCTTGACCCCGAGGAGCAGGGTGCCCTTGGCGGCCCAGTCTCGCGAGGAGCCGCTCCCGTACTCCTTGCCGGCGATCACCAGCAGGGGTGTCGCCGTCTCGGCGTAGCGCATCGCGGCGTCGTAGATGGACATCTCGTCGCCGCTGGGGAGGTGGACGGTGACGTTGCCCTCCTTGCCGCCGGCCAGGGCGTTGCGGAGGCGGATATTGGCGAAGGTGCCCCGGATCATCACCTGGTGGTTGCCCCGCCGCGAACCATAGGAGTTGAACTCGTGCGGCTTCACCCCTCGTTCGATGAGGTATGCCGCTGCCGGGCTGGTCCGGGCGATTGATCCTGCCGGGGAGATGTGGTCGGTGGTCACCGAGTCACCCAGCATGGCCAGGACGCGCGCTCCGGTCACCCCCGCGACGGCGTCCGCCGGAGGCTGGTCCGAGAAATCGGCGAAGAACGGCGGCTCCTGGACGTAGGTGCTGGTGGCGTCCCACTCGTAGAGGTCGCCGTCGGGGACGGGCAGGCCCTGCCAGTGCTCGTCCCCGGCGAAGACCGTCTTGTACTCCTCGCGGAAGATGTCGCTGTCGACCGAGCGCTCGGTCGCCGCCGCGATGGCCTCCTGGGTCGGCCAGATATCGCGGAGATAGACGGCATCGCCGTTCGGGTCGTGGCCGATCGGGTCCGTCTCTAAGTCAATGTCGACGCTGCCGGCCAGGGCGTAGGCGACGACCAGGGGCGGAGAGGCGAGGAAGCTGGCCCGCACCTGGGGATGGATGCGGCCCTCGAAGTTCCGGTTCCCCGACAAGACGGCGGCGACGACCAGCTCATTCGCGTCGACCGCCTCGGCGACCGCGGCAGGCAGCGGGCCGCTGTTCCCGATGCAGGTGGTGCAGCCGTAGCCGATGCTCTAGGTAGCGGGTGACCACCTGGGAGCCGGGGGCCATGCTGGTCTTGACGAAGGCGGGCACCTTCAGACCCCGCTCGACGGCCGCCTTGGCCAGCAGGCCGGCCCCGAGCATCACCGAGGGGTTGGAGGTGTTGGTGCAGGAGGTAATCGCGGCGATCGCCACCGAGCCGTGGTGCATCGTGGACTCAACGCCGTCGAGGCAGACGGCCACCGCCCCGGCTCGCGGGTCGATCCCGACGGTCATCTTCGAGGGTTGTTCCTCCTCATTGACCGTGCCGGCCTCCCAATCATAGCGGGCGACCTCGGTGGCGACGGCGATGCCGCCCTCCTGCTCCTCCCCAAACTGGGGCTGGAAGGCCCGGCGGAAGGTCCGGCGGACATCGCCGAGGTCGACCCGGTCCTGGGGGCGGCGCGGCCCGGCGACGCTGGGCCGGACATCGCCGAGGTCGAGGGCCAGGGTCTCGTCGTATTCGGGGTCGGGGGTCGCGTCGGTCCGGAAGAGGGCCTGGGCCCGGCAGTACCGCTCGACCAGGTCAACCTGGTCATCGCCCCGGGCGGTCAGGCGCAGGTATCGCAGGGTCTCCTCATCCACCGGGAAGAGGGCCGCCGTGGCGCCGTACTCGGGAGACATGTTCGAGATCGTGGCCCGGTCGGCCAGGGTCAAGCTGGAGAGGCCCTGCCCGAAGAACTCGACGAAGCGGCCCACGACCCCGTGGGCCCGGAGCATCTCGGTGATCGTCAGTACCAGATCGGTGGCGGTGGCACCCTCCCGCAGGCCGCCGGAGAGCTTGACGCCGACCACCTCGGGGGCGAGTTGGTAGAGGGGTTGGCCGAGCATCACGGCCTCGGCCTCGATCCCGCCGACGCCCCAGCCGAGGACGCCCAGACCATTGACCATCGTGGTGTGGGAGTCGGTGCCGACCAGGGTATCCGGGAAGGCGACGGTGTCATTGCCGCTCTGCCGGGTGGTGACCACGCCGGCGAGGTATTCGAGATTCACCTGGTGGACGATGCCGGTGCCGGGGGGCACCGCCCGGAAATTCTGGAACGACTGTTGGCCCCACCGCAGCAGGGCGTAGCGCTCGCCATTCCGCTGGTACTCGAGGTCCTTGTTGCGGGCGATGGCGAAGGTGGTGCCGAACGAGTCGACCTGGACAGAGTGGTCGATCACTAGATCGACTGGCACGAGGGGGTTGATCCGGGTCACGTCGCCGCCGAGCCGCTGCATGGCCGAACGCATCGCGGCCAGGTCCACCACGCAGGGGACGCCGGTGAAGTCCTGGAGGAGCACCCGGGCCGGCAGGAACGGGACCTCCATCTCGTCGTCGTCGGACGACCCCGATCCCGCGGCGGCGTTCGTGCCGACCTCGGTCACCGTGTCTACCGTGGTCGCCGTACCCGCGAGGCGGCGGGGTCGCCACCCGGCCAGGGCCTCGACGTGCTCGCGGGTGACAAACTCGCCACCCGCGTTTCGCAACACGTTCTCGAGCAGGACACGGATGGTGAAGGGAAGTCGGTCGAGGTCGGTCAGGCCCATGTCGGCGAGGACGCCAAGGCGATAGTAGGCGACCGTGGTGCCCTGGCCGGTGGTCAACATGGCGCGGGCCGCAAACGGGTCAATATTGGCCGGTGAAATGGTGTCCATGTCGGTCCTTCCCTATGCTCGCCATTCCCGGCGGTGTGCCGGTGCCCAGGAGCGCCTGGCGGGGGCGGTGACGAGATCGGCGACGAGCTATCTGTGCCTCGTTATTCTACGAGCATTCCGGCGCGTCTTGCCGCCCGGGGCTCGGACGTAGCCGGGAACACACCAGACAGGACAATGTGGGTCCATTCGCGGAATATCACCCCCTCACATGGGAAGACTTTAGTATCCTGTCGCCCCGCGCTCGCGACAGGAGGAGCGAGCGGGACGATGTCCCGTACCACGGATGGCGGGGACGGGAACGAGGAGGTGTCGCGTCACGGTCGTCACCCGTCCATGTTCTCCGGGCTGAAGTCCCGCGCCAGTGACGGGTCGTTTCGGTCGAAGGCCGAGTGGTCAGAGTTGACCACCAGCGTAGTGAGGAGATACCGTTCATGTCCCACCGGCTCCACCGCAGATGGTTCTCGCTCGTCGCGGCGCTGATGCTGCTTATCCCCTTGATCGCCGCCGCGGGCAACGCCCGGGCACTGGCCCAGGACGCCTCTCCCGCGGCCTCGCCGGTCGTCCCGGAGATGGCGGTCAACACCGAGGTCTCGGGCGAGATCGACGTGGCCATGGTCGGTAACGGCCAGATGGTGACGCTGAGCGAGCTCCTACCGGAGTTCAACAAGATCTACCCGAACGTGACGGTGAACTTCACGATCGTGCCGGAGAACGAAGTCCGCCAGATCATCACCCAGGACATCTCCAACCAGGGCGAGCAATTCGACGTGGTGACCATCGGCACGTTCGAGGTGCCGCTGTGGGCCGAGAACGGCTGGTTGACCGAGGTCGGCGCGACCGCGGCGGCCGACGAGACCTACGCCCTCGACGACATCTTCCCGGCTCACATCTCCGGTCTTTCCTACGAGGACGGCCTCTATGGGCTGCCGTTCTACGGCGAGAGTTCGATGATGTTCTACCGGACCGACGTCTTCGAGGCGGCCGGCATCACCATGCCGGAGCGGCCGACCTGGGACCAGATCGCCGAGTACGCCCGCGCGGTCCACAATCCGGCCGAGGACTTGTCCGGCATCTGCCTCCGCGGCCTGCCGGGCTGGGGCCAGCAATTGGCTCCCCTGACCACGGTCATCAACGCCTTCGGTGGTCGTTGGTACGACGAGGAGTGGAACGCCCAGCTCGACTCACCCGAGAGCACGGCGGCCATCGAGTTCTACCTCGACCTGTTGGCGGACGCCGGTGAGCCGGCGCCGGAGCAGGCCGGCTTCACCGAGTGCCAGACCCTCTTCAACCAGGGTCAGGTGGCGATGTGGTACGACGCCACCTCGGCCGCCGAGCTACTGTCTGACCCGACGTTGAGTGAGTTCGCGGATCAGGTCGGCTATGCCTACGCCCCGACCCAAGTCGGCAATACCAACTGGTTGTGGAACTGGGCCTTCGCCATGGCCTCGACCACCGATGCCCCTGAGGCCGCGTCTGCCTTCATGATGTGGGCGACCTCGTCCCAGTATCAGGAGACGGTCGCCGCGCTGCGCGGCTGGGGTCAGGCCCCGACCGGTGCCCGCATCTCCACCTACTCGAACCCCAGCTATCTGGAGTTCGCCGGCGACTTCGCCGCCATCGTCCAGGACTCGATCCAGACCGCCAACCCGAACGAGCCGACGGTCGACCCGGTCCCGTACACCGGTGGGCAATTCGTCCGGATCGTCGAGTTCCAGGAACTGGGTAACCAGGTGAGCCAGGAGTTCGCCGCCGCGATGACGGGGGCGCTGACGATCGAGGAGGCGATCGCCAACGCCAACGAACTCGCGAACACGACCGCCGAACAGGGTGGATACCAGACCTAACCACTCCGGTAGCCAAGGCCGGGGGACGGCGTCGCGTTGTGCAACGCCATCCCCGGCGCCATCGGCGAGTCCCGGCGATTCACGTGGGGCCGAGAGAGTCTGGCCGTCGTCTCATCCGAGGGACGATGAGGGCCGGATGGGAGAAAGACGATGGCGAAAGGTGACCCCGGCATCGGGCCGGACGGACGGCCATTGGAACAACGCAGGGGCTGGTTCGGCCAGCCTGTCGGCCGTTTACTCATCTTGCCCGCGCTGGTCTACGCGATCGCCGTCACGCAGGTCCCATTCTTACTGACGGTCTACTACAGCTTTCAGCAGTGGAATCTCCAGCGGCCCAACCGGCGTGGGTTCGCCGGGTTCGATAATTATCGTTTTATCCTCACCCGCGACGACGATTTTTGGGCCGCCCTGGCGAACACGGTGGTCTTCACGGTCGGGACGGTTCTCCTCGCCCTGGTGGTGGGCATGTTCTATGCCGAACTGGTGAACCGGCGCTTCCCGGGCCGGGGGATCGTGCGGACCTTATTGATCACCCCTTTCCTGGTCATGCCCGCGGCGTCGGCCCTGGTCTGGAAGAACATGATGCTGAACCCGATCTTCGGCGTGGTCGGATGGCTGACCCGGACGGGGCTCCCAGGCGACATCTCGCCCAACTTTCTCGGCCGTTATCCGGACTGGTCGCTGGTCGGCGTGCTGACCTGGCGCTGGGCGCCCTTCATGATGTTGATCTTGCTGGCCGGGATGCAGAGCATCGACGAGCAGATCCGGGAGGCCGCCCGCGTTGATGGCGCGACCGGCTGGCAGGAGTTCCGGGACATCACCCTGCCTCACCTGTCCCGGTTCATCCAACTCGGCGGCCTGCTGGGCACGGTCTACATCGTCCAGGAATTCGATGCGATCTACCTGATGACCTCCGGTGGGCCCGGGAACGCCTCGACCAACCTGTCCTATCTGGTCTACCAGCGGGCGGTCGCGGGCAGCAATGTCGGCCTCGGTGCCGCGCTGGGCGTGATCGTGGTCCTGATCTCGATCGTCGTGATCACGTTCTTGCTCCGGTCGCTCGACCGGTTGATGAGGGAGTAAGCATGGACGTGACACGGAACGCTCCCACGACGCTTCCCGTGCCGGCGACGTCGACCGGCCGGGCGCCGCGATCCGGAATCCTGGCCCGGCGTCAGAAAGCCGCGAAGAGCCGCTACGAGGATGCCCCGGCCTGGTGGGGCATCATGGCCTGGGTGATCGGCCTGATCGCCTTCTTCCCGGTCTTCTACATGGTCATCACCGGCTTCAAGAGCGAAGCCGACGCGGTCAACCTGCCTCCGCAGGTGATTCCCTTCCCCGGCAATGACGGTGCCGAGCAACCCGCGGGCAGCACGTCGATCGAGGACGCGCCGACGTTGCCGGGCGGCACGGACGACGGCGGCGCGTTCTGGTTCGTGCCGACGCTGGACCAATACCGGGCCGTGGTCGGGCAGGACTTCTTTCCGTTCTTCCGGAATTCCGCCATCGCCGCGCTGGGCTCGACGGCCCTCGTGATGTTCCTGGCGGTCCCGGCCGCGTACGGCCTGGCGATCTGGCCGGTCAAGAAGTGGAAAGATGTCCTGTTCTTCTTCATCTCGACCAAGTTTCTGCCGGCCGCCGGGGTGATCGTGCCGCTGTTCGTCATCTACAGTCCCAACGGCGACCCGGAATTATTCAGCCGGGGGCTGGGGCTGCTCGGCACGATGCGCGGCCTGATCATCCTCTACACCGCGATGAACCTGCCGATCGCGATCTGGATGTTGCGGTCGTTCTTTGAGGAGGTCCCTCGCGACGTGCTGGACGCGGCCCGGATCGACGGTGCCAACATCTGGCAGGAAGTGACCCAGGTCATGTTGCCGATGGTCACGCCGGGCATCGCCGCGACGGCCTTCCTGGGAATCATCTTCGCCTGGAACGAGTTCTTCTTCGCCATCAGCCTGACCGCCGCCGGGACCTCGACGGTGCCGATCTTCATGGTCAAGTTCGTCACCTCGGAGGGCCTCTTCTGGGCCAAGCTGGCCGCCTCGGCGACGATGGCCGCGACCCCGATCGTGCTGGTCGGCTGGATCGCCCAGCGCCAACTGGTCCGCGGCCTCTCGCTCGGCGCGGTGAAGTGACGGTGAAGTCACACGGGTGATGACGTGACACGGGCGCCGGACCTGTCCGCGGAGACGCTGTCGAGCGGCTACGATCAGGACATGACGCGCGGGCCCGTTGACCCCTGGCCGGTTCCCAAAGGAGAAAGACGGGCGATGAAAGCCGTGATGATCAACGCGCCGCACGAGGTCAACGTCGTGGACGTGCCAGCGCCGGAGGCTGGGCCGGGAGAGGTCGTGGTCAAGGTCGGCGTGGCCGGGATCTGCGGCACCGACATCCACATCCTCGACGGGGAGTTCCCTCTGACGACCTACCCGATCATCCCCGGTCACGAGTTCGGCGGCGAGGTGGTCCAGGTCGGTGAGAACGTCGTCGGGGTCGTCGTCGGGGACCGGGTGGGGGTCGACCCCACATTGAATTGCGGTGCCTGCTACTTCTGCCAGCGGGGGCAGGGGAATCTCTGCGAGCGGTGGAACGGCGTCGGGGTCGGCTCCCATCCAGGGGGGTTCGCCGAGTGCGTCGCCGTCCCGGCCCGGACTGTCTACCACCTGCCGGAGGGGATGAGCTACGCCGAGGCGGCCCTGATCGAGCCGATCTCCTGCGTCGTGCGTGGTTTCCACCGCCTCCAACCGATGGTCGGCGAGACCTATCTCGTCTACGGTGCTGGACCGATGGGCCTGCTCAACGCCCAGATCGCCCGCCACAACGGCGCCAGCCTGGTCGCCCTGATCGACATCAATGAGAGCCGTCTGCACAAGGCCAAGGAGACGTTTGGCTTCGACATCGTCGGGACATCCTTCGATGCGGTCCGCGAGCACGCTCCCCGCGGCTTTGACAACGTGATCGAGGCGACCGGCGTCACCAAGGTGGCCGAGATCGCGATCGACGCGGTGATCCGGCGCGGTAAGCTGTTGCTCTTCGGCGTCTGCCCGCCGGGCGAGCGGGCCGCCTACGACGCCTTCAAAATCTACAACGAGGAGATCACCGTCCTCGGCACTATGGCCGTCCTCAACTCCTACGGCCCGGCGGTCGATATCCTCTCCGCCGGTGCCGTCGATAGCGCGGCGATGGTGACTCACACCCTCCCCATCGGTCAGTTCGGCGAGGCGATCGACCTGTTCCGCTCCGGCGCCGGGATGAAGATCCAGATCGACCCCAGTGCCTGACCGGGTCGGGCTCGCGGTGCGCCCGGGGGAACGTGGCGAGAGCGTTCCGCCGGGTGGTGACCGCAGGGTCGCGTGTGTCCGCACCCGAGCTGTCGGGAACTCGTCGCCGCCAGATTATGAAATGACGCGAACGCGACCTACAATATCGGGTCGGTCGCGTCCTCGTCACGCTCCGATCGCCGCTTGTCCCGCCCCAGTCGCCGTGCTACCATCGGGGATCACGGCACGAGTTTCGGAAACGGCCAGCGGACCGGCGGGGGAGCATTGGACCGAGCGACGTCGTCACCCATGGCTACCCCGAACGGCCACCGGCCGAAGCGGGCCGCGGCGGTGGCGCTCGCCAACCAGAAGGGCGGAGTCGGTAAGACGACCACGGCCGTCAACGCCGGCGTGATCCTGGCCCGGGCCGGATACCGCATCTTGCTCATCGACCTCGATCCCCAGGGCAACGCGACGTCCTCCCTCGGCCTCGCCAAGGAAGACCTCCTCTACACCACCTATGATGTCCTGGTCGATGACGTGTCGCTCCCCCGCGCGATCGCGGTCACCGACCGGCGGAATCTCGACCTCGTCGCCGCGACGGCCAGCCTGGCCGGGGCGGAAGTGGATCTGGTCGGGATGGCCAACCGGGAACGACGCCTGGCGACCGCGCTGGGCACCGCCCGCGAGCGCTATGACCTGATCCTGATCGACTGCCCGCCCTCCCTCGGCCTCCTGACCGTCAATGCCCTGACCGCGGCGGACCGGGTCGTGATCCCGATCCAGTGCGAGTTCCTCGCCCTGGAGGGGGTCAGCCAACTGGTCACCACCATCGGATTGGTCCAGCAGGGTCTTAACCCGGACCTGGAAATCCTCGGTGTCCTGCTGACGATGTTCGACGGCCGGACGCGACTGGCGGGCCAGGTCGCCGACGAGGTCCGGCGCCATTTCACCGACCGCGTCTTCGGCTCCGTCATCCCCCGCTCGATCCGCCTCGCCGAGGCGCCGAGCTACGGCCAATCCATCTCCGAGTACGACCCGGCCTCCCGCGGGGCCGTGGCCTACCACCAGTTCGTCGAGGAACTGGCCGACCGGCTCCGGTTGGGTGAACCATCGTCGGTCCCCACCGCGCCGCCCCCCGCGACCGTGTCCGTCCCGAGTGGCCAGGAAGCCTGACCCGGGTCCGGACCGCCACATCGCCCCGCGCGGCTATCTCCCCGCGAGACGGGATCAGGGACCGGCGACCGATCGGAATGATCCGTCGAGGCGGATCGAATGGAGGGCACCCACGGCCATGGCGACGACTACCCGACGCGATACCTGGACCACGATCGAGCCGACGACGAACGGGACCGGCGCGTCGAACGACGCCGCCCATGGATACGACCACCCGCGCGCTGGCGAGGCGGTGGGCGAACCGTTCGGGCCGGGGATGCGACCGGACAAGTTCACCGGCATTGGTTTGACGTTCGATGACGTCCTGCTGATCCCTTCCTTCTCGACCGTCGTCCCGACCGGCGTCTCCACCAAGACCCGCCTGGCGGGCGACATCACCCTCTGCATCCCTCTGGTCTCCTCGCCGATGGACACCGTCACCGAGGCGCGGCTGGCGATCGCCCTGGCCCGCGAGGGCGGCATCGGCATCATTCACCGCAACATGACACTGGAGGACCAGGTCGCCGAGGTCGACAAGGTTAAGCGATCCGAGTCGGGGATGATCGTCGAACCGGTGACCCTGGGGCCGGACGAACCCGTCGCCGCCGCGCTGGCGGTGATGGAGAGATATCACATCTCCGGGGTCCCGATCACCGAGCCGGACGGCCGCCTGGTCGGTATCCTGACCAACCGTGACCTGCGCTTCATCCAGAACATCGAGCAGCCGATCCGGGACGTGATGACCAGCGAGGGCCTGATCACCGCCCCGGCCGGGACGACCCTGGAACAGGCCAGCGCGATCCTGCACCGGCACAAGGTCGAGAAGCTGCCCGTCGTCGACGACCACGGCTACCTGACCGGGCTGATCACGGTCAAGGACATCCAGAAGCGGATCCAGTTCCCCGACGCGACGAAGGACGAGCGCGGCCGCCTCCGGGTCGGGGCGGCCGTCGGGGTCGGGGCCGACGCCGTCGAGCGGGCCGAGGCCCTGGCGGCGGGCAACGTCGATGTCCTGGTGGTCGATACCGCCCACGGCCATTCCGCCGCCGTGCTGGAGATGGTGACCCTGCTGAAGCGGCGGCTGAACGTGCCGGTCATCGGCGGCAACGTGGCGACGGCCGCTGGGGCCGAGGCCCTGATCGGGGCCGGGGCCGACGGGATCAAGGTCGGGGTCGGGCCGGGCAGTATCTGCACGACCCGCGTCGTCGCGGGCACGGGCGTGCCCCAGATCACCGCGATCCACAACTGCGCCGGGGTGGCCGCCCGGCACGGTATCCCGATGATCGCCGACGGTGGCATCCAGTATTCCGGTGACATCGCCAAGGCGCTGGCCGCCGGGGCCGACGTGGCGATGCTGGGCAGCCTGCTGGCCGGGGTGGACGAGAGCCCGGGAGAGGTCGTGCTGTTCCAGGGAGAGCGGTTCAAAGAGTACCGCGGGATGGGTTCCCTCGGCGCGATGAAGGGTCGCTCCTTCTCCAAGGATCGCTACTTCCAAGAGGGCGTCGGCAACATCCAGAAGCTGGTCCCCGAGGGCATCGAGGGCCGCGTCGCCTACAAGGGCCCCCTCAGCACCCTGGTCTACCAGCTGGTCGGTGGACTGCGTTCTGGCATGGGCTACGTCGGCGCCGCCGACATCGCCGCCCTGAAGCGCGACACCCAGTTCGTCCAGATCACCTCGGCCGGCCTGCGCGAGAGCCACCCGCACGATGTCGTCATCACCAAGGAAGCCCCCAACTACCGCTCCGGCAACTGACCACCCCCTGACCATCCCGCGTGAGGAGGCCCTCCATGGCCACGACCGCCCGGCTGCTGACGTACGACGACTATGCGGCCATGCCTGATGACGGGAAGCGCTACGAGCTGATCGGTGGAGAGCTGTTCGAGATGCCGTCTCCTTCGGCCA
>JBBJOE010000343.1:0-3446 GCA_037721765.1 Thermomicrobiales bacterium | reverse complement strand
TCGTGTCACCATGGGGGCAATGCGATGGGTCGGGGACAGCGGTGTGAGGCAACAAGAGATGGTCGATGTTCCGGAAGGGTAGGCCGTTCGGGTCGACGTTCAACGGCGATACCGAGTGTATGATCGCCGAACACGGCGAGACGGGTGCGCCGGGAGGTGATCGAGCGGGTCCCGCCCAGGCGATGACGATCAGTGCGACCGGCCGTGGGCAACCGCGTGTGGCGACGGGTGTGAGGCTCGCCGGGGGTCACCGGACCAACGTCACCGGCCGTAGCGGGCGATAGACGGGCATACGGTGACCGATACGGAGACCGATTCGGAAAACCCATGAGATCAGGGTCAGGGGCTCGTTCGTCCCGTCGGGCGCACCTGGGCCGATGCGGCGATCAAGACCTACCAGCCGCCCCCGGCAGATCAGGGAGATCGACGGCGGGCGGTGCCCGTTCGTTCGGGCCGGGAACGCGACCCATCGATCAGCGGCGGAAGGGATTCTCGGTGGTGCGCTCGGCGCTGCCACCGAGGCCGACGTTGGCGGCGGGCGGCTGCTCGCCCTGGCGGTCGGCCCAGACCTGGATGCGGTGGGTGAGCCAGATGCCGCCGAGCATCAGGACGACGGCAAAGACGACTTCAAGGGTATCGGCCAGGACGCCGTAATCAGCGAGGTTGTTGATCAACATGGTGTGCTCCGGGGTTCGGGCGGCGGACCGCCAACGGTCAGGCCGGCGTCAGGCGGTGGGCTCTTCGGTCGGCAAGGCGCCGGCGGGGGGCGCTGGCAACGGTTGACGATCGGGGGAACCGGCCGGTGCGGCTTGGCCCTGCGCCGGGACGGGCTGGCTATCGGTCGGCGTGTCAACGGTCGGTGTGCCGACGGGCGGGTTCGCGCCCTCGGGGGCGGAGACCGCGGCCGCGGGCTGGATTGTGATGGTGCCCTCCATCGTGGCACGGTGACCGGGGACGCCGCAGTAGAAGGTGTAGACGCCGGGGGAGAGATCGGCCGGCACGACCCAGTCGACCTCTGAGCCGGCCGGCATGTCGACCGGGGCGTCGTCGTTGTAGCCCTCGATGATGAAGGTATGGAAGCCGCCGGAGCCGTCGTTGATCAGGCGGATCGTGCCGCCCTGGGCGATCACGAGGTCGTTGTCGCTCCAGGCGATGCCGGGGGCGGACAACTCGACCATGGTCACGTTTTCGGCCGCCGCGTCGTCGGCGGTGGCGTCGTTGCCGGAACCATCGACCTGGACGGTGGGGTAGCCCCCTGACTCCTCGACGACGTGGTTATAGACTTCGTTCCAGTCGCCCTCGTGAATGAGGAGGACGAGTTCGCGGATCTGCTCGTCGTTCAGCTCGCCGCCGTATTCTTCGCCCCAGAGCGGCATGGCCCCGCGGCCCTCATGCAGGGCGGCGGTGATGGTGGCCTGGCGGCGAGTCCACTGGACGGGGTCCTCGGCCTGGTTGCGCTCGGTGGCGGACATCGGGTCGTCTTCGTTGAACCCGGCGTCCTGGGGGCCGACATAGTCGCCGGCGAGGGGGAACCCGATGCGGCCCGACTCCAGGGAGCCACGGCCGCCGGGGCCGTGGCAGGAGACGCAGAACTGGTTGTAGGTCGCCATGGCGCGTTCGAGGGAGGCCTCGGTCTGCTCCTCGGCCTCGGCGGCGCGGCGGTTGTCCTCGTCGGCCAGGTAGACGACGAGGAGGGTGGCCAGGGCCGTGAGGCCGATGACGACGATCAGGGCAAGGCGCTGGACTGCTCTCACGCGTGCGCTCCTCGGTCAGTCAGGCGGATTTCGGTCGGCTCGGGTGGGTCAAGCGGTTAGGTGGCCAGTCCCCGGGGAGCCCGGGTGCCGGCCGGAGAGCGTCTTCCGGGTCGATCCTAGTAGGGCATCGCCTGGGCGGGCGCGTAGTCGCCGCGCTGGGAGATGGCACCGGTATCGACGATCACGTTCCCCTCGGCGTCGGTGCTGAGGGCCATGTAGTCCATCGGCCGGGGAGCGGGGCCGGCGACGCGCTCGCCGACGTAGTTGTAGTGGCTGCCGTGGCAGGGGCACTGGAAGGGGGGATCGGCATTGGCGAGGTACGGCACCGAGCAGCCCAGGTGGGGGCACTTGGTGTAGAGGGCCAGCAGGCCATCCTCGGAGTGAACGAGGAAGAACTTGCCGGCGGCGTTGCGGAAGGGAGGGTTGCCGACGGCGGGGACCTGGTCGGCGGGCACGGTGATCTCGCTGCCGAAGGCGCCGGTGCGGTTGGGCCAGAAGAAGATCACGAAACCGGCGCCGATCTCGGCCAGGACGACCCCGACGGCGCCGAGCGCGGCGTTGCGGGTGAAGAGGCGGCGAGAGGTCTTGCGGCGGGCATCACCGGGGGAGGAGTGGAACCGGCCCAGGAGCGAGACGAGCCGGGCGCCCAACCCACCCAGGATGATGCCAGCGAGTGTCCGGAGCAACGGTGCCATACGACGATTCCCCTTGTGTCCGACCGAACCGAACCGATGACGTGGACACGATGTCCGGGTGTTGTCTACCGACTACCGACTACCGTCTAATGGTGCTCGAGCGGCAGGTTCCAGGGCCAGGTCAAGTCCTGGTTCTCGCCGCGGAATGACGTGCCGATCACGGTCAGGACGACGTAGGTGACGATGAAGCCGGTGAAGAGGGCGATGATCATCTCGCGCCGGGTCGGGCGGAAGATGGCCTGGACGGCGACGACGAGGCCGGCGATGGCGGCCAGGATGATGGCGGCCGGGACGACCTGGGCGTAGACGATCTCGGGGGCCCCGGCGTCCTGGAGGACGGCGCCGATGCCGAACTGGCGGCGACCGGAGGCCTCGTCGAGCAAGACGTAGACGACCTGGACGACGATGGTGTAGACGGTGGTGAAGGCGATGATCTTCCGGCCCTTGGCGGATGTCCCCAGGATGCCGACGCCGAGCGGGCTGCGGTCGATGTAGGGGATCGCGGCGATCGCGCCGAGGGCGATCGTCGGGATGATGACCCCGGCCAGGCCGGGGTTCATGTGGAGCAGGAGTTCCTGGAGGTTGAGGAAGTACCAGGGGGCCTTGGACGGGTTCGGGGTCTGGTTCGGGTTGGCCCGGGCGGTGAGGGGCGCGTTGACGAAGACCGAGAGGAGGGTCAAGCCGAGCAGGAAGACCGTCGCCGAGACGGCTTCGACCACCACGAGGGAAGGCCAGACCATCACCTCGTCCTCGGAGAGGTCGGTCGGGCGGGCCATCGCCCGGCCCCGGACCAGTTCCAGCAGGCGCTGGCGCTTGGCCTCGTCGATCGGGGCGTACCCCTGTCCGGGTTCTCGCTGGACTAGCTCGGCCATCGGCTCATCCCTCCTCGTGGCGCGGTATCCGGGAGCGGTGTTTCCGCCTCGTGCGGCGGCTGGACGACGACTACAGCGGGCCGGAGATGCCGCCGTCCTTGCGGATCCGCCAGAAGTGGACGGCC
>JBBJOE010000342.1:0-3478 GCA_037721765.1 Thermomicrobiales bacterium | reverse complement strand
GGCTACGGCGACACCGGCTCCCTCGACGTGGAGTCGGAAGACGGAAGACGGTAGTCGGAAGAAGAGAGGGGATAGGGAGCAGGATACCGGGGACAGAGAACCCTACACACTCTCCGATTACCGATTACCGACGAAAGACCCCGGCCGGGCCCGACGGGATGTCCCGGGGGCGGCACGGGGTCGATTGTCAGGGCGGAAAGCCAGCGCTCTGGCTAGCGGTGCCGGTAGGTAATGCGGCCCCGGGTCAGGTCGTAGGGGGAGAGTTCGACGATCACGCGGTCGCCCGGGAGGACGCGGATGTAGTTCTTCCGCATCTTGCCGCCGAGGTGACTAAGGACATTGTGGCCGTTGTCGAGTTCGACCATGAACGTGGCGTTGGGGAGGGCCTCGATCACCTTGCCATCGACCGAGATCGCGTCCGGGTTCTGACGACGGGGACGTTCCTCGGTCGCGGTGCCGGCCGCGGGCGTGGGCGGGGTGTAGGGCTTACGGTACTGGGGCTTCTTCGCCAAACGAGATCTCCTGGGTCCCCACGTCCCGAGACGCGGGTGCGGACAACGTTACGGACAGAAGTATACCCCACTGGGGCGGGCGCGGTTCCGGCACGATCGTGTGCCGGCGACCGGCGCGGGAGCGCCGCCCCGCGTCCCGCTCGCCGATGAAGGCCCCGAACCGTCCTTCGCCCGCCCGCCTCAGAGCGGCAGGAGGCCCTCTTCGCGGAACAATTCGGCGTTGAGGATGCTGGCGCCCGCCGCGCCGCGGATGGTGTTGTGGCCGAGGGCGACGTACTTGATGCCCATCAGGGGGCAGGGGCGGACCCGGCCGACGACCGAGGCCATGCCCCCGGCGGCGTCGCGGTCCAGGATCGGCTGGGGCCGGTTGGCCTCCCGCCGGACGATGATCGGCCGCTCCGGGGCCGAGGGGAGGTCCAGTTCCTGGGGGCGGCCCCGGAAGGCCTCGAAGACCGCGATCACCTCCTCCGGCGAGACGTCGCGGCCGAGGCGGACGGCGACGCACTCGGTGTGACCGTCCCGCACGGCGACCCGGTTGCACTGGGCGCTGATCACGATATCGGCCGGGCGGAAGCCGCCGCCGGGGCCGTCGCCGTAGCCTCCGAGCAACTTCTGGGTCTCCTCCGCCATCTTCTCCTCCTCGGAGCCGATGAACGGGACCACGTTGTCGATCATGTCCAGCGACGACACTCCTGGGTAGCCCGCCCCTGACACGGCCTGCATCGTCGTCACCGAGACGGCGTCGAGGCCGAACGCATCCTGGAGCGGCTTCAGGGTCAGGACCATGTGGATCGCCGAGCAGTTCGGGTTGGTGGCGATGAATCCCTTCCAGCCCCGCTCGCGGCGCTGGGTCTCGATCGCGGCCACATGGCCCGGATTCACCTCCGGGATCAGGAGAGGGACATCCGGGGACATCCGGTGGGTGCTGGTGTTGGAGAGGACGGCGTGGCCCTCACGGGCGAGCCGCTGCTCGATCTCCTCGGCCACCTCGCCCGGAAGCGCCGAGAAGACGACGGGGCTGTCCAGGGCGTCCTCGTAGGCCCGAATTGTCAACTCGGCCGCGCCCTCCGGCATGGTGGCGTCGAGGCGCCAGTCGGTGGCCTCGTGATAGGGGCGCCCGGCTGACCGGTCGGAGGCGACCAATTCCGCGACCCGGAACCAGGGATGACCGGCCAGCAACTGGACGAATCGTTGCCCGACGCTGCCGGTGGCGCCGAGGACCGCGACGGGGATGCGCTCGTCGTTCATGGGGTTCTCCTTGTCGGTCGGGAGACGGAAGTCGGTAGAACGAGAGACGGTCGTCGGTGGAAGGTCGTTCCCTGGTAACCCCTGCCCGTTACCTCCTTTCGACTACCGACTACCGTCTTCCGACTCCGTTCAGCCGACCCGAAGGGATTCCCCCAGCAGGTCGGCGCGGCGGGTGCGGCGGCGGGATGGCGCGGCGGGCGGCTCGGAGGCAGGGATCAGGGCGGTGTGCAGGGTCTCCACGGCGCGGTCGGCGTCGGCTGCCGAGACTGCGGCGACGACGGCGACGTTGCTGGCCTGCTGGCTGGCGGCCAGGACCGCGATCCCGGCTTGGCCCAGCACATCCAGCATCCGGCCCAGGGTACCGGGCTGCCCCGCCGCCCCGGCCCCGACCGCCGCGACGAGCGCCACGTCCTCGGTGCATTCGACATCGGCGTCGAGGCCGTCAAGGTGGTCCAGCGCCGCCCGCAACCGTTCCCCCAGGCGGGTACAGCCCCCGGTGACCCCGTCGAGTAAGTAGGTCATCCGGCGCCGCGAGGAACCCTGGGCGGCGAAGGCCACCTCCGCTCCCTCGGCGTGGAGGACACCGAATGCCACGGCCGCCGCCCCCGTCAGGTCCTCCAGTTCCGGCACGTCGACGGTCAGCAGGATCAGGCCGCGCAGGGCGGTGACGGCCTTGACCCGGGTCCCGACGGCCTGCTTGGTGACGACCGTGCCGGGCTCGCGGGGGGCGAAGGTGCTGAGGATGCGGACCGGGATGTCACGCGCCACGGCCGGGCGGATGGTGCGGGGGTGGAGGACTTTGGCGCCGAAGTGGGCCAGTTCCTGGGCCTCGTCGTAGCTGATCACCGGGACGACGCGGGCTCCCTTCACCTGGCGGGGGTCGGCGGAGAGGACCCCGGGAACGTCGGTCCAGATCTGGACCTCCTCGGCGTCGAGCGCGGCCCCGAGGATCGTGGCGCTGTAGTCGGAGCCGCCCCGGCCGAGGGTGGTGGTCCCCCCGTCCGGCGCGGCCCCGATGAAACCGGTGACGACGGCGGTCTGGCCGGCGTCGAGCAGGGGGCGGATCACCTCGTGGGCCTGGGCCCGGGTCCGGGCCCGGTCGAGGCGGGCGTTGCCGTGGCGGTCATCGGTCCCGACGACCCGGTCGGCGAACACGTGGCAGGCGGGCTCCCCGGCGGCGCGGAGGTAGGCGGCGAAGCAGATGCTCATCGCCTTCTCGCCGGTGGCGACGATCCGGTCCGAGAGGCGGTCGGAGAGGATGCCCGCCATGGCGACCTCGGCCAGGGCCTCGTCCAGCCGGGCGTGGAGGGCGGCCAGGTCGGCCCGGACCGTGGCCCGCTCGGCCCCGTCCGGCACGGCGTCGGCCACGTTGCGGTGCCGGTCGTGGACCGTGGCCAGGGCCAGGGCCGCCCGGTCGCCCGCGCCGGTGGCCGCGGCCCGGGCGGCCTCCAGCAGGGCGTTGGTGACGCCGGAAGCGGCCGAGACCACGACCACCCGGGGGGCGGGTTGGAGGGCGACGATCGCGGCGGCGTCTCGGACGCGCAGGGCGTCCCCGACCGATGTGCCGCCGAATTTTAGGATGATCACGGCGGTCTCCTCATCCCGGCCTCGCCCCAGTGGACGGAGTCAAAAGACGGAAGACAAAAGACGGAAGTCGGGCGACGAGAGACGAGAGAGTGGGCTGTCCCCTTATCCCTATCGCCAATCGCCTTTGCCCT
>JBBJOE010000341.1:0-3481 GCA_037721765.1 Thermomicrobiales bacterium | reverse complement strand
AGCCGCGGAGGTTGAAGTAACCGACGCAGACATCGGCCCGGACCGCGCCGTCGAGGGCCGACCGGAGGGCACCGACGAGCCTGGCGTCCTCGGTCAGGTTGTCGTAGATGCGCGGCATGGTCCGGTGTCCCCCACGTTGCCCCGGTCAACCGCGCCATCCCGCCGCGACGGGTGACCTCGTGTCACGGGGCATCTTGCGGCACCCGACGCCGTTGGGCAAGGTCCCAAAAACGTCACGATCACGACGGAGAGTCTAGGATCCCCCACTTCACATTGAACCGGGTCGAGTGGGGACGCCGCGGCCGGGACCCGTGACTGATGGGCCGGTCGCGGGACAGCGGGACGGTGCGGGTGACCGTGTGGACGAGAGGATGCGCTATACTTTCGCGTCGTGGCCGGGCCATCCGGTCTGCCGCGTTGTCCCGCGATCGGGTCGTCACCGGGGGTGATAGCTCATCCCGTCGCGGTCTCCCACGTGGAAGGATGTCTGTTGGACGCCTATAGGTGTTGTCTCTCCGGACAGCAGGATAGTCCCCGACGTCCCTAGCCGACCACGCGACGGTGCCAGCATGGCCCGCCCGTCCCGGCTTGGCCCGGGGCGTACCGACCGGTCCCCGACCGGTGGAAGGCGGTTCTCGCGTGGCGATCGACCAGACTCCCCCGACGCCTGCCCGACGGCAGCGCTACTACATCGGCACCGACGGCGCCGACCACCCGGTCGTCCGCCGGGTCACCGTGCCGCCCCGGGCGTCTTCACCCATGACCGTGGCCCAGGCGCCAACTCCCCCGCCCCCGGCGCCCCGCTCCCAGGCTCATCCTGCCGCCGCGACCTCGCCCCGGGATACGCTGGCACCGGCGACGCCGATTCGCCCGGCCACGGTCGCCGTGCCCGTCGCCACCGGTGCGGGTGAGCCGGGGACGGAGACCACGCCGGCCCCGGCCGTCCCCCACCGCATCTTCCCGAAGCGGCCGCCGCGCCTGCTCGATGCTGTCCGGCGCCACCGTGCCAACGACTAGGTTCGCCGTCGCCGCCGTGCCGGGCGGGCATGCCGGCGTGAACGCGCCATGGTAGAGACCAGGCCGGCCCCGGTCGTGGCGACGCTGCTCGGCGACCTCCGCGAGGCCGTCGCCCGGGGCGACCCCGACCTCGCCCGCTCTCTCGCGGCCCGGATGCTGGAGGAGGACGCCCTCGCCCTCCTCGAAGACCTCCAGCCGGCCGAGCTGAGCCGCCTCTTCGCGATCCTCGGCGACGAGTCGCTGGCCCAGTTGCTGGCCCGCCTCGACGACCGCGACGCGGCGGGCATCCTGAGCCGGATGACGGCGGCCCAGGCGGCCGACATCCTGGAGGAGATCGACCCCGACGACGCGACCGACATCCTGGAAGAGGTCGATCCCGACCTGCTCGAAGGCCTCCTCGTGGCGATGGAGCCCGACGAGGCCGCCGAGCTCCGGGACCTGATGGGGTACCCGCCGGAGTCCGCCGGCGGGATCATGACCCCGGCCTTCGTCGCCATCTCGCCGGAGCTGCGGGCCGACCAGGCCGTCGTCGCCCTCCGCCGCGTCGCGGAGGAGGCCGAGACCGTCAACTACGTCTACGTCGTGGACCGCGAGGAGCACCTGCTCGGCGTCCTCTCGTTGCACGCGCTCGTCCTGACCCGGCCGACGACCCTGGTGCGGGACCTGATGATCCGGGACATCATCACCGTCCCCGTCCTGGCCGACCAGGAGGACGCCGCCCGCATCCTGACCGACCGCGACCTGCTGGCCCTGCCGGTGGTCGATCTGGAAGGACGCCTGGTCGGGATCATCACCGCCGACGACGTGGCCGACGTGATCGAGGCGGAGACCACCGAGGACATCGAACGACTGGGTGGCTCGCAACCCCTCTCGGAACCTTACCTCCGCGCCTCGCCGTTCCTGCTGTTCCGGAAGCGGGTGGTCTGGCTGTTCGTGCTGTTCCTGGCCCAGTTCATCACGATCGAGGTTTATTCGTCCTATGAGGGGGACATCAACCGGGCCGCCGTGCTGAGCATCCTGGTCCCGATCCTGATCGGCACGGGAGGCAACGTCGGTAGCCAGACCGTCTCGACCATCATCCGGGCGATGGCCGTCGGCGAGGCGGAGCCCCGCCACATTCTCCGCATCCTGCGCAAGGAGCTCATCACGGGCCTGGGGTTGGGCCTCGCCATGGGGGCGCTGATGTATGGCCGGGGCTACTACATGGACCAGAACGACGTGGACCCGACGGCCCTGGCCCTGACCGTCGCCAGCACGGTGTTGATCCTGACCGTCTGGGCGGCGGCGGTGGCGACGGTCCTGCCGATCACCCTCAGCAAGCTGCGGGTGGACCCGGCGGTGGTCTCGGCCCCGTTCATCACCTCGATCATCGACGCCACCGGGGTGATGATCTATTTCACCATTGCCCGGGCGCTGCTGTTCTGAACCCGCGGCGGGCGGACGTCCGGGCCGCGAGCTCGGTCCGGACCCCATCCGCACGGCTCATCACCCCCGCAATGGCCAGGCGATTTCCATCCTCGGCTCCGGGTCGTCCGGGCCGGAGTGGTAGATCTCGCGGGGTGGTCCGGCCATCTCCCGACCTTCGTCTTTCATCCACCGCTCGATGGCCTCGTAGGCGCCGAGGATCGCCGGGAACTCGGTCTGCTCCCCGGCCATCAGCACCCTGGCCACCTGGCCCGCGGCCAACTCGCCGTCGCGCTCCCCCTCGACGGAGACCGGCAGGCAGACTTCTACCGACCCGGGGGTGTCGTCGTTGACCGGTTCCCAGAACAGGGTGAACGGCGCCCCGGCGGCACGGTTCCCCGCCCGGTCCACGAGTCGCCCGATCGTGCCGGCGATGAAGGGATCCAACTCCGCGATCGTCACCGTCTTCCGCTCGCTGATGTACGGTTGGGCTGCCACCGTCTTGGTCTCGACGGTCATCGTGGTATCCATCGGTCCATCTCCTTCCGTTTGCATGCTCTCGATCACGCGGCGGACATACCGCCGTCTCCGTGCTTGCTCGGCCTCCCGCCGCGCCTCTTCCCCGGAGAAGGCGTCGAACCGCGAGACCCGTGGGTCGGCCAGGAACGCCACGATCTCGGGCAATGGCATCCCTACTAACCGGAGGAGGCGGATCTGGCGCGCCCGCGCCGCCTGCTCCGGCCGGTAGTACCTATAGCCCGTGTCGTGGTCCACCCAGGCCGGCACCAGGAGCCCCATCCTTCCATACAGATGGAGGGCCTTGACCGAGAGCCGGGTGATACTGGCGAACTGGCCGATCGTCATCAGTGCCGGGGGGTGTCCTGCCATGGCCTTGCCATCCTAGACCCTCCCCCGGGGGCAGAGTCAAGAGTCCCCGCCGGGACGAATCCAGACGGCGTCGTACGTGTCCGGCCGAACGGCGAACGTCCGGGTAGCGATGCCGGGTCACCAGTTGGGAAACTAGGCAAAGGTAAACATCCGGGGGCAGGAACGGGTACTC
>JBBJOE010000340.1:0-3483 GCA_037721765.1 Thermomicrobiales bacterium | reverse complement strand
GCCCGCCCCTCCCGGTCGAGACCGGGGCCGGACCAGAAGCGGCCCAGCGCGGCCGCGAGCCGCAGGAGCAGTCCGACTTCGCCCGCCTCCTCCAGCCAAGCCAGGGCCGCCCGCAGGTTGGCGTGCTCCGCCTCCAGCAGGGCCAGGATCCGGTCACCGTCCGGGAGCAGGTCCGCCAGTTCGTTCCGCTCGGCGAGGGCCAGGAAGTAGGCCGCGTGGCGCCGGCGGATCTCCTCCCGCTCGCCGCTCTCCCCCAGCCGTTCTCCCGCAAACTCCCGGATCGTCTCCAGCATCCGGTAGCGCGGCTCGCCGTCTGGACCTTCCTCGTGCCGGACCAGGCTCTTGCCGGTCAGCGAGGCAATGCCGTCGAGGACATCGGATCTCGCCTCGTCCTCCGGCGCGCGGGCGACCGCATCGACCGCCTCCCGCGTGCAGCCGCCGGCGAAGACGGCCAGCCGGCGAAAGAGTGTCCGCTCCCCGGCGCTCAGCAGGTCGTGGGACCAGGCGATCGCGTCCCGCAGGGTCCGCTGCCGCGCCGGCAGGTCGCGCGCGCCACCGGTCAAGAGCGGCAGGCGCTGGTCGAGCCGGGCCAGGAGCGTCGCCGGCACCAGGTGCGCCACCCGGGCCGCGGCCAGCTCGATCGCCAGCGGCAGCCCGTCGAGCCGCCGGACGATCTCGGCCACGGCGGGCGCATTGGCGTCGGTGAGCGCGAAGTCGGCCCGGGCCGCCTGGGCGCGGTCGACGAAGAGGCGCACGGCGTCGCCCCCGGCCAACGCCTCCGGCGACTGGGCGGCATCCGGCAGGGCCAGGGGCGGCACGGCGACGACCCGCTCGGCCGACAGGCGAAGCGGCTCCCGGCTGGTGGCCAGCGCGGTGAGCCGGGTGGCGGCGGCCAGGAGGGCGGCCAGGAGGGGCGCGGCCTCCACCACCTGCTCGAAATTGTCCAACACCAACAGCAGCTCACGGTGCCGGAGGGCGTCGAGCAACCGTTCGGCGACGGGGCGGTCGCCCGCCTCGTGGACGCCGAGCGCGTGGGCGATGGCCGGCGCCACGAGGCCGGGGTCGGTCAGCGGCGACAGGTCCACGAAGGCCACGCCGTCGGCGAACTCTGCCTCCACCTCCTCGGCCACGCGCAACGCCAGCCGGGTCTTGCCGACGCCGCCGGGGCCCGTCAGCGTGACCAGGCGCACGTCGGGGCGGCGAAGGAGGTCAGCGACGGCCGCGGCCTCGCGGTCCCGGCCGACGAAGCTGGTCAGCGGGGCCGGCAGGGGCGCGCCGAACCGGTCACGGTCGTTGATGGGAGCGAGCAGCACCGGCTGGTGGTGGCTCCGGCCGGCGACGGTCGGCTCGTCCAAGGGTTGGTCCCACGATCAGAGGCACTCGTCGTACGGCTATGATATGGTAGCCGGGGACCGGCCATCAACGATCTTCGATCATCGTCATCGATCGCTCCCACCGGCCGTGCGGACGGCAACGAGGACGTCCGGTTCCCTCCCGGGGAGTAGGTCGCCAGGACCGCCTGGGCCCTACGGACGATTTATTGAAGATGGTCTGGCGACGCATGGCGTAGCCGGCGGCCGCATCACGGACCGGACCGCCCCGCGCCACGGCCACCCGCACCGCCGAACGCCCCTCGCGCGAGAGCTTGCCGGGGCGGGGCCGCCGGTACGTCGTGCGCCCGGGGCGACCGGCTCCCCGGGGTTCCGGGGCAACGGCGAGGACCCTGGCACGGGCCGGCGCCTACTCGGGTGCTGGCCCGGCGATCGACGGCGGCACTCCCTCCGCCCTATGGGTATCGCCAGGACGATGGGGCTGGTCCCACCCGTCGTGCGGCTCGATATGCGGCCGCGGGTGCGCGTCGATCACGTCCATGTGGGCGTTAACACTCGCCGCGTCCAAGGTGTTGGGTTCGGCGTGGCAGCGCGGGGACCGGGACCGCTGGGAGACCCGGCGCCGGGCGGGTCTCCCCTTGTGGCGTCGTCACACCCTCACCACGACGAGCGCCGGTGCCGCTGGCCTCTAACGATCAGTTTGACCCCCCTCTAGCCGGACTCCTATA
This sequence comes from Thermomicrobiales bacterium, assembly GCA_037721765.1. Lineage (GTDB taxonomy): Bacteria > Chloroflexota > Chloroflexia > Thermomicrobiales > UBA6265 > JACCVE01. The sequence goes on along the minus strand of JBBJOE010000340.1, from coordinate 1,424 downwards.
CTCGGCCCATCCGCCCGCCGGGATGATCGGCGTTCGTGTTTCGAACCGGGGCTCCGTCTCTCGCCGCCGCGCGGCGCGGGGCGCCTGCCCGGCTGCGAGGGAAACCGCGTGTCAATCCGTCCCCAGCAAACGCTCGTCTTCATCGTCATCATCACCCTGCTGGCCACGTGGATCAGCCTGCCGAGCAGCTTCCTCAACATCGGCGGCTTCAAGGACGATGTCTATGCCCACCAGGGGCTCGACCTCCAGGGCGGCCTGCAGGTCCTCCTCGAGGCGAACCCGCCCGCCGGCCAAGAGGTCGACTCCGAGACGATGAACGGCACCCGGGACACGATCGAGCGCCGGGTCAACGGCCTCGGGGTCAGCGAGCCGCTGATCCAGACCCGCGGCGACGACCAGATCATCGTCGAACTACCCGGCGTCGAGGATCCCGAGCAGGCCGTCCGCGTCGTCCAGCAGACCGCTCTCCTGGAGATCGTCGACCCCGCCGGAACGTCGGTCCAGCCGGGCCAGGTCGTCACCACCTCGCTCGGCGGCCCGGACGACCTGTCCGCCGCCGCCGCCTCGCCGGTCGCGACCCCGATCGCCGGCGGTACCCCGGGCATCTCCCCGGTCGCGAGTGACGCCACGCCGCTCGCGGCCGGGGCATCGCCCGTCGTGACGTCCGGCACCCCGGTCGCCGAGGTCATCCCCTCGCCCTCCGCGACCCCGGACGGGCCGGTTCTGACGACCATCATCCGCGGCTCGGAGATCTCGGACGCCTACGTCACGTCGAACCAGATCGGCGCACCCGTCGTCGGCTTCGAGCTGAGCGACGCCGCCGCCGACCGGTTCTTCGAGTTTACCAACGCCAACCTCGGGGCACAGATGGCGATCGTGGTCGACAAGGTCGTCATCTCGGCCCCAGTCATCAACGGCGCGATCTCCAACCAGGGCATCATCGAGGGGCCGACCGCTCAGGGTGTCCAGGACCTCGTCGTCCAACTGCGGTCCGGTTCGCTCGAGGTGCCGCTGTCGGTGGTCTCCAGCCGGACCGTCGGCCCGACCCTCGGCCAGGAATCTCTCGACCGCAGCCTGATCGCCGGAATCGTCGGCCTCACCATCGTCGCCCTCTTCATGATCATCTACTACCGGTTGCCCGGCCTCCTCTCGGTGGCCGCCCTGCTGATCTACACCGCCCTGACCTTCGCCCTGTTCAAGCTGATCCCGGTCACCTTGACCCTTGCCGGGATCGCCGGGTTCATCCTTTCGATCGGCATGGCCGTCGATGCCAACGTGCTGATCTTCGCCCGGTTGAAAGAAGAGCTACGGATCGGCCGCTCGCTCCGCAACGGCGTCGAGGCTGGCTTCAACCACGCCTGGCCCTCGATCCGCGACTCCAACATCTCGACCATGATCACCTGCGCCATCCTCTACTGGTTCGG
>JBBJOE010000339.1:0-3505 GCA_037721765.1 Thermomicrobiales bacterium | reverse complement strand
GTGCCGCGCTGCCGTCGCGCCCTGCGGGCCCGCCACATCACCCCCCGCATCGCCCCCCACATCACCCCCCGCATCGCCCGCCGGGGCGTCGAGTCCCGGGTCCGGCTGGGCCGTCACCGGTGGGTCGTGGAGCGGACGTTGGCCTGGTTGGGCCAGTTCCGGCGCCTCACGATCCGGTACGAGCGGCGCCACGACATCCATGAGGCCTTCCTCTCCCTCGGCTGCTCGCTCCTCCGCGTCAACGCCATCCAGCGGTTCTGTTAGACGCTCTTAGTACAGCCGCGTCATATCGAGGCGAGGTGTCATCTCCCCGGCCCGGTCGGCGAGGAAGAGCTCGAGATTAGCGATGAAGCGGTCGGTCAGCAGGCCGTTCTCCGCCCCCACCGTCGAGGCCGAGTGCGGGCTGATGAGGACGTTCGGAAACCCCCAGAGCGGCGAGTCGGACGGCAGCGGCTCAATCGCGGTGACGTCGAGGGCGGCGAAGCCGAGGTGGCCGGATCCGAGCGCCGCGATGAGGGCGGCCTCGTCGATGACCGCGCCGCGGGCGATGTTGACCAGCATCGCGCCCGGCCGCAACGCGGCCAGTTCGATGGCACCGATCATCCCGTCCGTCTCGTCGGTGTGCGGCATCGCCAGGACCAAGGCATCGCAGCTCGCCAGCATCTCCCGCAACCCCCCGGGCGGGAAGACCCGATCGACGCCGAGTTCCGCCGCCCGGCCCGGGCCGTCGTGCCGGGCGACGGCGTGGACCCGCATCGAGAAGGCGCGTCCGAGGCGGGCGACTTCCCGCCCGATCCGCCCCGGCCCGACGATCCCCAGCGTCATCCCGGCCAACGACTCGCCGCAGTGGCGTTGCCAGCGGCGGGCCCGCCGCTCGTCCTCCAAGTATCGAAAGCGCTTGACGTGGGAGAGCAGGGCGGCGAACGTCCATTCCGCCAGGGGTACGGCGTGGATGCCGCTGGCGGTCGTGACGATCACGTCCGAGCGGTCGAGGCCGAGGGCGCGGACGCGCCGCCCGACTCCGGCCGAGGTCGTCTGGACCCACCTGAGACCCGGGGAGAGGTCGAGCGGTCCCGCCTCACCCAGCGTGGCCAGGTCCCAGGTGACGATCGCCGGTCGCAGCAGGTCGCGCCAGCGCCGCTCCTGATCGGGGGACCGGCGCCAGGCAGGGCCACCGGTGTGGTCAGCGGGAAAGTGGGGCGCCGGCACCAGTTCCGGATCGTGGCGGATCTCGACCCGGCCCGGGAAGGCGTCCCGCAGGCGACCGACGAGGTCCGCTTCGAGGGGTGACGTGATGGCGACGGGGATGGGGTCGGGCATCGAAACCTCGTTCGAGTCGATACGGTGGGCGAACGGCCGATCTCGGTGTTTCCGCCGCGGCGGGGCGGTGGTGCGGTGCTAGAATCACCGGGATCGGCCCGCGTGGCAAGCGCGGCGGCATGGACACCCGTCCGGAAGACGCGGCACGCATCCGGTACGGGCGAGGGGAGACGACGCATGGCGATGGTCACCGAGACGACGGGCCTGGCGACATTCGAGCGGCGGATGACCCGCGTCCGGGACGACCTGCGGGCGGCGGGCGCCGGCGCGATGCTGGTCGGGCCCTCGTCCGACTTTTCCTACCTGACGGGACACGACGCCCACGCCAGCGAGCGATTGACCCTATTGGTCGTTCCCGCGGAGGGGAAGCCCTTCGCGGTCGTGCCCCGGTTCGAGGCCATATTGCTCGGGGAGCGTGCCTCGCTGCTCGATGTCCACGCCTGGCAGGAGACGGACGATCCGATCGCCATCGTCGCCGGGCTCCTCGGTACCGCCGGGGGCGGGTTCGCGGTCAGCCAGCAACTCTGGAGTACGTTCCTGATCGGTCTCCAGGCCGCCCTACCCGGACGGGCCTGGCAGGACGCGACGCCGCTGCTGCGACCGCTGCGGATGGTCAAGGACGAGTCCGAGGTCGCCCTGCTGCGCGAGGCCGGGCGCCGGACCGACGTCGCCTGGGAAGCCTTCATCGGGGAGCCGATCTCCGGTCAGACCGAACGCGAAGCACTGGCCCGGCTGACCGGCCTGACCACCGACCAGGGCCTGCGGGTGAACTGGGGCATCTGCGCCAGTGGGCCGCATTCGGCCTCGCCCCACCATCACACGGGGGACAGGGTCATCACCGAGGGTGACGCGGTCGTCTTCGACTGGGGCGGGACGCTGGAGGGGTATAACTCGGATGTCACCCGCACGGTCCACGTCGGTGAACCGGGCGCCGAGTTCCGCCGCGTCTACGACATCGTCCGGCGTGCCAACCAGGCCGCCCTCGACGCGGTCCGGCCCGGGGCGACCTGCGCCTCGCTCGACGCCGCCGCCCGCGACCTGATCATCGCCGAGGGGTATGGCGAGGCGTTCCTGCACCGGGTCGGGCACGGACTCGGCCTCGACGTCCACGAGGAACCATATCTGGTCAACGGCAACGACCTGCCGCTCGAGGTGGGGATGGTGTTCAGCGACGAGCCCGGCATCTACCTGGACGGGCGCTTCGGCGTCCGGATCGAGGACGCCGTGGTCTGCGGGCCGACCGGTGGCGAGCGCCTGAACGAGGCCACCCGAGACCTGGTCATCCTGGCCTGACGACGTCTGGGGAACGGATGCCACCTGGACCCCCGCCGCGGGCGGAGAACGTCGCGGCGCGGATCGCGGCACCGACATGAGAAGGAGACGGGATGCGGGATGTCACACCGGTCCTCGCGGGCCACATAACGATCGAGGACTATGCCGAGGGGATCACCACGGCCGATTTGCCGGCGATCACCGACGCGATCTATGACCTCTTGACCGATGTCGCCGGCCGGGCGAGTGAGGCCGACATCGCCTTCTCGCCGGCCGACGAGATGGCCACCGACGGGTCGGAGACGGGATGGCGGATCGCACACGTCGTCTGTCACGTCACGGCGGGGATCGAGGAGAGTGCCGCCCTCGCCAGCACCCTGGCGCGGGGGGTGGAGGTCACCGGCCGGTCCCGGTTCGAGACGCCCTGGGCCTCCCTCCGTTCGCCCGGGCAGCTGCGTCACCGGGTCGCCGAGAGCCGCCGGATGACGATGGCGTTCCTCCAGACCTGGCCCGACGAACCGGACCTCGTGACCACGGAGACGCCCGTGCCCCGCTTTGGTCCGCTCAATGCCATCCACCGGCACCTGCTGGGGATGATCCACGCCGAGTCGCACCGGGACCAGTTGACAGAGATCCTGGACCAGGCAGCGGCGGCCGCCTCCGGCGCGGGGTCGCGACCATGACCAGGACAGCCGAGGTGGTCATCGTCGGGGCCGGAATCATGGGCTGCGCGATCGCCTATTCCCTCGCCGAGCGGGGCGTGAGCGACATCGTGGTGGTCGAGCGCGACGCCATCGGGCGGGGCGCGACGGCGGATGCCGCCCGCGGCATCCGGCAACACTTATAGACCGACACCCACAACCCCCTCGCGCCGGCCCCGGTTGTTGAGCGTTTCGAGAAACTTCGAACGGGG
>JBBJOE010000338.1:0-3521 GCA_037721765.1 Thermomicrobiales bacterium | reverse complement strand
CGAGACGCGGTGGGTGACGTCCGGGACCGGACCGACATCGTCGACCTGATCGGTCACTATGTCGATCTGAAGAAGACCGGGCGCAGCTTCAAGGGTCTCTGCCCATTCCATCAAGAAAAGACGCCCTCGTTCATCGTCTTCCCGGACTCGGGGAATTTCCACTGCTTCGGCTGTGGACGGGGCGGCGACGCCTTCACCTTCTACATGGACGTCGAACGGGTCGAATTTCGAGAGGCCCTGCACGAGCTCGCCAAGCGGGCCGGGGTCGAATTGCGCTCCCTTCCAGCCATTGCCCCGGAAGAGGACGCCCGCCGCCGCCACCTGATCGAGATCAACGAGACCGCCGCCCGTTTCTACGCCCACGTCCTGGAAAAGAGCCAGGCGGGTGCGCCGGGGCGGGCGGTGATCGCGGAGCGGGCCGTCTCGGACGAGACGCGGGCTCGCTTCGGCCTGGGGTACGCGCCGGAGGGCTGGAGCCACCTCCTCGACCACCTGACCGGGCGCGGCGTCGACCCGGCCATGGCGGCCGAGGCCGGGCTGCTCAGCCAACGCGACGCGGGCGGTTACTACGACCGGTTCCGGGGCCGCCTGATGTTCCCGATCCGTGACCGCGACGGGCAGACGGTCGGATTCGGCGGCCGGATTGTCGGCGACGGACAACCGAAGTATCTCAATTCACCCCAGACCCCGGTCTTCGACAAGCGTTCCCTCCTCTACGGACTCGACCTGGCCAAGGACGCCATCCGGACCAAGGACCAGGCCGTCATCGTCGAGGGCTACATGGATGCCATCGCCGCCCACCAGTTCGGGCACGCCAATGTCGTGGCCGCGATGGGCACCGCCCTGACCGAGGCTCAGGTGGCCGCGGTCAGCCGCCAGAGCCGCCACATCGTCCTGGCACTGGACGCCGACACCGCCGGGCAGATGGCGATGCTGCGCGGCATCGAGACGATGCGCGAGACCCTGGACCACGACGAGGTGCCCGTCCCCGACGCCCGGGGTGTGATCCACTTCGAGCGCCGCCTTAAGGCCCACATCTCGGTCGCCCGCCTCCCGTCCGGCAAGGACCCGGACGAATTGATCCGCCGCGACCCGGAGAAGTGGCCCTCGGTCGTCGCCACGGCCCGCCCGTTCGTGGACTTCATGATCGACCTCTTGACCGAGGGGATCGACCCCGCGGACGCGGCTCGCAAGTCGGCGGTGCTGGCCGAGCTCGCGCCCGTCCTCCGCTCCCTCCCCGACCGCGTCGTCCAGGCCCACCACATCGGCGCCGTGGCCCGTCGCCTGTCATTGGACGAACGCGTCGTGCTCGGCGAGGTCCGCCGCCCGTCGACCACCGGGGCGACGACGGCTCGACCAGCGAACCGGGCAGACATCACGAAAGGGTCCGCCGAGACGCACCTGCTGGCGCTCCTGCTTCGCCACCGGGCCCAGACGGCCGAGGTGCTCGAGCGCGTCCCCGACCAGGACATCCTCGACGCCCGGAACCGGGAACTCCTGCGCGTGCTGCGGGACCCCGAGATCGCCTCGCTCGATGCCGAGGCGATCGTCGCCGGCCTCGACGATGAGCTGGCCGACCATGCCGAGTCGCTGTTGGCCGCGCTCGGCCGGAACCCGGGCCAGGCCGCCGCCCACGCCAAGAAGGAGGCCGGACAAGCCCTCCTGACCCTCGGCAGGGAACGTCTCGCCACGCTGATGCGACATCTCCAGGCGAGCATCCGCGACGCCCAGGATTCCCGGGAGACCGACGGGATGGCCTCCCTCAGCGGCCAGATCGCCGCGCTCTACGACCGCCACCACCGCTTCTACCCGCCGCCGAGCCCATACTTCCGGGATATCCGCGACGAAACCACCGCCCACTAGGTCGCACGCTGGTGCGGACTCACCGCGCCCATGGCGGCCACGATCGCCCCGGCCAGGGTCCCGTCATCCTCGGGCAACACCGACCGCAGGTCGAGAAGGATCTGACCGTCCTCGATCCGGCCAAAGACGCCGGGAGAGCCGGTCCGCAACGCGTGGGCGAGCGCGTCGGCTCCCGACGACGGCGTCAGGGTGAGCACGATGCTCGGGATCGCCACGTCAGGGTATGACCCTCCCCCGGGCGTCGCGTCGCTCTCGCCCCGCCCCACCGGTACACCGTGGGCGCCAAGCACATCGAGCAGTGCGTCGGCCCGTCGTCCCAGCTCCTCCGTACTTGCCGAGAGCATCCGCCAGACCGGGACCCCGCTCAACTCCTCACCCGCGAGGTAATGTCGCAAGGTCGCCACGACGCCCGCCAGGCAGGACTTGTCGGCCCGCACCGCCCGGGCCCACGGGTGAGCCGAGATCCGCTCGATCACTCGCGGTGAACCGCATATCAATCCCGCCTGCGGTCCACCGAGCAGTTTGTCCCCACTTGCCGTGACGACGTCCGCACCGGCCGCGATCGCATCCCCGATCGAGAGTTCGGACGGCAGGCCGAACCGCGTCCCGTCGATCAGCAGCCCGTTGCCCTGGTCGTAGATGACCGGCACACCAGCCTCGCGCCCGACCGCGGCCACCTCGGCCAGACTCGTCTCCTGAACGAAGCCCGACATTCTGAAGTTGCTGGGGTGGATCTTCACCAACGCCGCCGTCCGCGGTGTGATCGCGTTCGAGTAATCCCGGGCGTATGTCCTGTTCGTCGTTCCCACCTCGACCAACTCGCCGCCCGACTGACGAAGCACGTCCGGGATCCGAAAACCGCCGCCGATCTCGACCGACTCGCCACGCGACAACACGATTTCTGCATGCTGTCCCAGTGACGCGAGCACGAGCAAAACCGCAGCGGCGTTGTTGTTCACGACGATAGTCGCCTCTGCCCCGGTCAGGGCTCGCACCAGGCGGGATATCTCGTCCATCCGGCCGCCCCGCCGGTTCGTCACCGGGTCGATCTCCAGGGCGACCGCCCCGGCGGCCGCCGCGGCCATCGCCCGGGCCGTATCGACGCTGACCGGGGCCCGGCCGAGATTGGTGTGGATGATGATCCCGGTCGCGTTGATGACCGGGACGGTCCGCGTTCTCGACAGTTCGCTCAGGATGCGATCGATTCGAGCCCTGGGGTGAGAATCACCCGAGAGCGTGATTCCGGCGAGGACCTGTTCGCGCACCTCGGCGAGGACGCCCCGGACGATCGCGGTCAGCGCGGGCGTCGAGACACTGCCGGCGGTACCACTCGTTCCGATCTCGGTCACCATGGCGTCGACCGAGGGAATCTCTCCAGGTGACGAGATCGACGGTTCGGACGGCCGGCCCGTCCCCGCCACGGCGACGACCTCGACCGGCACCGATTCACGCGTCTTCGGGCGGGCCATGACATTCCCTGACTCACGGACTCACGACAGATCGGAGTTGGATCCGCTCGAAAAAGAAACGAGGGAGCGGCAGAAGCCACTCCCTCGCGATGGTCGGGGTGAGAGGATTCGAACCTCCGGCCTCAGCGTCCCGAACGCTGCGCGCTAACCGGGCTGCGCTACACCCCGACGACGGAGGGGATGATACCA
>JBBJOE010000337.1:0-3530 GCA_037721765.1 Thermomicrobiales bacterium | reverse complement strand
ACCGGCGAGGTCTTCGCTTCGGTGACCTTCAAGACCCTCGGCATCGGCGAGTCCGCCGCCGAGCAGGAGTTGGCCGATCTCGTCGCCCTGCCCGACCCGGTCGTCGCCACCTATGCCAAGGACGACGGCGTCCACGTCCGGGTCACGGCCCGGGCCGCCGACGCTATTTCCGCCGAGGCGGCCCGGGACGCCGCGGCCACCGAGGTCCGGCGTCGCCTCGGCCGCTACATCTACGCCACCGACGACGCGACATTGGCCGGGGCGATCGCCGGGCGCCTCAGGGCCACGGGTCGCCGCCTGGCGATCGTCGAGTCGGGGTCGGGCGCCCGGCTGACGGGCATCATCACCGGCGACCCGGACGCCTCGACGGTCCTGGACCAGGCCATCGCCCATGTCCCGGGCGAGGGCATCGGTTCGACCTGGACCGCCGCCTCCATGGCCAGCCAGGTCGCGGGCGGCCCCGACTTGGTCGTCATCGCCCTGACCGTCGCGGCGGAGCCCGACGGGCCCGGCATCTTCACCGCCAGCGCGATGCTGGCCGTGCGCGGACCGGTCCAGGCCGACGAGGAGATGACGTTGCGGGCTAGCTATCCCGAGGTCCAGCGCCGGGCAGCCCTGGCCGCCGCCGACCTCCTCCGCCGCACCCTGGCCAGTCCCGGCTGACCGGGCGGCCTACGTCCCCGCGACACTTCGCATGATCGCCGCTCCCCGGGCGAGCATCGCCACCCGTCGCTCGTCCGTGTCGTCCTCCCATCCGCAGAGGTGCAACAAGCCATGGACGACCAGGAACCGCACTTCCTCGCCGGTCGTCATACCATGCTCGGCGCCCTGCTCCGCCGCCCGGTCCCAGGAGATCACCAGGTCCCCGCCCCGGATCACCTTCTCGCCCGCTCCCGCGAAATCCTCGTCTCGCGAAAAGGTCATGATGTCGGTCGGGGAGGGGTCGCCGAGGAACCGCGCATGGAGACCGGCCAGGTGGTCGTCGGTGACGATCGCCACCGTCACCTCCCACGGCCCGGTCGCCCCCTCGGCCCGCAGGGTGGCGCCGACCAGGGCGGAGATGGCATCGGGATCGATCTTGGGCTGGTCCGGGTGGTCCACCACCACGGCCACATCGACGGTCAACGCGAGACCGTCCCGTTCGTCGGGGTCCGGTCCCTCCCTGCCGGCCATCGGGGGGATCAGGCGCGAGCCGCGAGGATCTCGCGCACCAGCTCGTTGATCCGGCGCCCGTCGGCGCCCTTCCCGGCCCGCTCGATAGCGACCGGCATGACGGCCTTCATATCCTTCGGGCCCGTCGCCCCGACCTCGTCGGCGACGGCGACGACGAGCGCCCGTAGCGCGTCGTCATCGAGGCCAGGCGGCAGATACCGCTCCAACACCCCGAGTTGGTCCCGCTCTCGCACGGCTAAGTCGTCCCGGCCAGCCGCCTCGAACTGCTCGATCGACTGCCGGAACTGCTTCGCCTGCCTGCCCAAACTCGCCGCCTCTGCCGCCTCGTCGAGCGGGCTCCCGGCGGCGATGCTGGCGTTCTTCAGCCCCGAAAGCAAATAGCGCAGGGTGTCGCGGGAGACGGTATCCCCCGAGCGCATCGCCGCCTTCAAATCATCGGTCAGTCGCGCCGCGATCGGTCCGGCCGCGCGTGTCTGGTCGGTCATCATCGCCCTCGCCCCATCCGTTATTCGTTCGCGTGGTGGTGGCTCAACCGAGCGGTGCCCGGAGCGGGTGTCCACCCAGAACGTGCAGGTGCAGGTGCGAGACGGTCTGCCCGGCGTCCGGCCCGACGTTGGTGAGGACCCGGTACCCGGATTCTGTGATCCCCGCCACCTCCGCCACCACATTCGCCACCCGGAGCAGTTCCGCGGCCAGGCTTGGGTCGGTCAGTTCGGCCAGGCTGACGACGTGGCGCCTCGGCACGATCAGAACGTGGGTCGGCGCCCGGGGTTCGAGGTCCGCGAAGGCGACCACCGTCTCTGTCTCGGCCACGAACGCGGTCCCGAAATCGCCGGCAACGACCTGGCAGAAGATGCACCCGGCGTCGTTCGCCACTCCCTGATCGTCCACCGTATCGTTCCCTCCACCGTGGTAGGATCGGAAATCGAACCCGGCGATCTTTTCCGCTCGCCCCGCGCCTCACCCTTGGTTCCCCAGTATGCCAGAGTTACCCGAGGTCGAGACCGTCCGCCGCTCCCTGTTCGGGCGCGTCACCGGCCGCCGCATCGTCTCTGCCCGGGTCGGGACCTTCGTCGGCGTGCTCGGTCCGGCCGGTGAGGCGGTCCTCCTCGCCTTGATCGGACGCGTCTTCACCGGCCTCCGCCGGCGCGGGAAATACCTGATCGCCGATCTCGACGACGGGACGGCGTTGCTCGTTCACCTGCGGATGACGGGTTCGCTCCAGATCGCCGCATCGGCCGAACCCCCGATTCGCTTCGAGCACCTGGCGCTCGGGTTGGACGACGGCAACGACCTGCGGTTCGCGGACCAGCGCAAGTTCGGCCGCGTCCTCCACGTGGACCTCGACCTGCTCCGGGCGCTCGACCGTCGCCTCGGGCCGGAGCCGCTGTCGGCCACGTTCACCGCCGATCGCCTCCGGCAATCCCTCCGCGGCCGTCGCGGCAAGGTCAAGAGTCTCCTCCTTGACCAACACCTGATCGCCGGGCTCGGCAATATCTACGTCGACGAGGCGCTGTTCCGGTCCCGGATCCACCCGGAGCGCCCGGGAGCCGATCTCTCATACGAGGAGATCGGCCACCTCCACCGGGCGATCCGGGCGAGCCTGCGCCAGGGCATCGCCCACAACGGGACCACCTTCTCGTCGTTCCAGGATGGCTACGGCAACCGCGGCGACAACTCGCGGAACCTCCGGGTGTACGGCAAGGGCCGCCGCGGCGACGCCTGTCCCCGCTGCGGTCTCCCGCTCTCGCTCGCCGTCGTCGGCGGTCGCTCGTCCCACTTCTGCGCCACCTGCCAGCCGTTGGCGGCGGGGCCGGAAGGCGGCGGACCCACGGAGCGGGCGGGGAGACCGCACGATGTCTGAGACGATTCACGGCATCCGGCATCCGGCATCCGGCGCACGGGAACCGCGGAACCTTGCCCCAGCGCGTACGGCGGGGCGTCCCACGGGCGCACCGGGCTCCGGGTGCGAACGTGGCCCGATCACCGATCTCCGATCACTGACCGGATGAAGTCTGCCTTGCGCCGATTGTAGGCCTGGCCGTTCGCTACCCCTGCCGCGAGGATGTCGCGCTTCATCCGGGCGTATGTCCCCACCAACCCGGGATCGGCCACCAGACGATCTCGGAAACGCCGCTGGGTCACCACCTCCGGGTCGTTCGCCGCGATGATGTGGGCATGGAGCCGGTACATGGTCCCGTCCCGGTCAATCGTCCCGACCCGGACCGGTCGGTCCTCGCCCCAAGCACCGGGTGCCGCGTACGGTTCGAATCCCAGACTGTCGATTGCTCCCTTCGCCAGGTCTAAGTCGCCCGGCCGGTAGAGCACCATCAGGTCGATCACGCCCTTCCCGGCAC
>JBBJOE010000336.1:0-3533 GCA_037721765.1 Thermomicrobiales bacterium | reverse complement strand
CGCATCATCGAACGTCGTGCATCTACATGCTATGGCAACGGTCAGACGGCCGCAAGTGTCAATCTGTCACATTACACGTCCGACCAGGCGATGGCCGTGCCCTGTTCGAGTTGGATCGCGAGGTCAGCGGGGCCGGTCACGGGGGGGAGGCAGACCATCCGCTCGCAGAGGTAGGCCGTTGGGAGGCCGTCGCGGCGGGGGCGGTCGGCGAGGATAGGGTAGGTCTCGGCCAGCGAGGGGTCGTAAGGGTCGGAACGTGCAATCAGGAGATGGGGGTCGTAGCGGGCGGAGGCGACGGCGAGCAGGGCGCGAGTATCCGGCTCGGCTGGGTCTCCCGCCAGGACAAGTTCGCGGGGAGTGGCCAGGTAGCCGTCGAGGGCGGCGAGGTAGCGGCCGAAGGCGGTGGGGTGATCGGCCATCGCCCCGGCCATCGCGCTCAGGATGCCCGCGGAACGGTCCCTGTACTCGGTTCGCCCGGTCAGGGTGGAGACCCGGACCAGCACATCGGCGGCGACCGCGTTCCCCGAGGGTGTTGCACCGTCTTGGAGGTCGCGGGGCCGGGTGATAAGGCGCTCGTGGTCGAGGCCGGTGTCGAAGAAGAGCGGGCTGTCCGGGTCGTGGAAGCCGGCAATCATCTGGTCCGTGATCGCCACGGCCTCGTCCAGCCACCGCCGGTCCAGGGTCGCCGCCGCGAGGGCGAGGAGGCCGTCGATGAGGTTGGCGTGGTCGTCCAGGAAGGCCGGGACGCCGGCCCGGCCGTCCTTCCAGGTCCGGGACAGGCGGCCGTTCCCGTCCCGCATCTCGGAGAGGAGGAACACCGCACAGCGGGTCGCCCGCTCGATCAGGTCCGGGCGGTCGAGGGCCCGCCCGGCGTCGGCGAAGGCCCGGAGCATCATCCCGTTCCAGGCGAGGAGGACTTTCTCGTCCCGCCCCGGCCAGACCCGCTCGGCCCGGGCGTCGTATAGGCGAGGGAGCGCGGCTCGGACGGTCGCTTCGACCTCGGCGGCGGACATGCCCAGGTCCGTGGCGACGGCGGTCCAGGGGCGAGGGCGGTGGAGGATCGAGCGGCCCTCGAAGTTGCCCCGTCCGGTCACGCCGAAGGCGGCCCGGACGACGCGGCCATCCGCCGGGCCGAGGACGGCATCGATCCCGGCCGGGTCCCAGACGTAGAACCGGCCCTCCTCGCCCTCGCTGTCGGCGTCCTGGGCAGAATAGAACCCGCCCTCCGGGGCCGACATCTCTCGCTCGACGTAGGCCAGCGTCTGCTCGACTACTTCCCGGTATCGCGGTTCACCGAGGGCACGGTGAGCGTCGAGGTAGATCGAGAGCAGTTGGGCGTTGTCGTAGAGCATCTTCTCGAAGTGGGGGACGAGCCACTGGGCATCTACGCTGTAGCGGGCGAAGCCACCACCGACATGGTCGTAGATGCCGCCGTCCGCCATGGCGTCTAAGGTGCGGCCGACGATCCGGGCGGCGTCGCCGTCGCCGGTACGGTGATGGTGACGCAGGACGGCGTCGAGGACGGCCGGTTGGGGGAACTTGGGCGCCCCGCCGAAGCCGCCCCATTCGGGATCGAAGGTGGGGACGAGGGCGTCGAAGGCCCGGTCGACGATGGCGGGCGAGAGGTCGGAGGGGTCCGGGACGGCGGCGGAGACCCGTTCGAGGTGGGCGCGCAACTGCTCGGCGTTGCCAACCACGTCGTCGCGCCGCTCCCGCCAGGCCCCGGCGACCGAGCGTAGCACCTCGGTGAAGGCGGGCATGCCCATTCGGGGAGTGGGCGGCCAGTAGGTGCCGCCAAAGAACGGCACACCCTCGGGGGTCAGGAAGGCGTTCAGGGGCCAGCCACCGTGGCCGGTCATGGCCTGGACGGCCTGCATGTAGATTCCGTCCACGTCGGGCCGCTCCTCGCGGTCCACCTTGACGCAGACGAACTCCCGGTTCATCAGGTCGGCGGTGGCCTGGTCCTCGAACGACTCGTGGGCCATGACGTGGCACCAATGGCAGGCGGAATAGCCGATACTGACCAGGATCGGGCGGTCCTCCGCGGCGGCCCGGGCCAATGCCTCGGGTCCCCACTGCTCCCACTCGACGGGGTTGTCCCGGTGCTGGAGCAGGTAGGGGCTGGTTGCGTCGGCCAGGCGGTTAGGCACGGGAGATCTCCTTCTCGCGATCGTGGGACGGGGCCCGCAAGGGGGGTGCCGCCCGCCGCCGCGACGGGACGAGTCCCGGGCATCCCGGAACGGGCTAATGGCGAGCGTCAATCGGGCAAGAGAGGGCGGACGGTGACGGACACGGCGGGGACGGACCTGAGGCTGGTGATGGTCGGCGCGGGGGTGATGGCGGAGGCGATGATCACCGGGGTGCTGGCCCGGGGCACCGTGGGACCGGACCGGATCGTGGCCAGCCACCCCCGGGCCGACCGGCGGGCCCGGCTGACCGAGCGCTTCGGGATCGATGCCGTCGAGAGCAATCGGGAGGCCGTCGAGCGTGGCGGCCTGGTGCTGCTGACGGTCAAGCCGCAGGTCCTGGGCACCGTGATGCGCCAGTTGCACGGCCGGCTCGCGCCCGGCCAGGTGGCGGTCTCGGTGGTGGCCGGGGCGACGATCGCCTCGCTGCGGCACGGCCTGGGGCACGACGAGATCGTCCGGGTGATGCCCAACACCCCCGCCCAGATCGGCCAGGGGATGAGCGTCTGGACGGCGACGGCCGACGTTGACCGGACCAGCCGGGACCAGGTCCGGACGATCCTCGCGGCACTCGGCGAGGAGTTGGAGGTCGAGGAGGAGAAGTACGTCGACATGGCGACGGCGCTCTCCGGTACCGGCCCGACCTACGTCTTCCTGATGATGGAGGCCCTGATCGACGCCGGGGTCCACATGGGGTTCCCGCGCCGGATCGCCGAGCAGATCGTGCTCCAGACCGTCTCCGGCTCGGTCGCCTTCGCCCGCGACTCCGGCAAGCACATGGCCGAGCTGCGGAACATGGTCACCTCCCCCGGCGGCACCTCGGCCGAGGCGATCTACCAGATGGAGAAGGGCGGCCTCCGTACCGTCCTGTCCCGCGCGGTCTACGCTGCCTACCAGCGGACGGCGACGCTGGCCGAGCGGACATCTGAAAGTCGTGAGCCGGGGTCAGAAATTGGCCGGCGATAGGGACGCACGGCGTGTCCGCTCGGCCATCGTTCACGCATCCGCTATCGAGAATGCGAACGTTACCATCGACGGCGGGAGATGCACACGACATGCGGCTCGGAGGCATGCGCGTTGACTTGCGAGACATGCGAGTCGACGATCTGGAGCGACTGGCGTTTTGGATGGACCCGGACCAACGTTGGCATGATCTGGACGGGCCGTATTACCCCAAGACCGCGAAAGGCAGCATCCCGGCCATGATCGAGCACCGGCGCGAGGCGATCGAATCGGGTGAATCGCCTGAACCCCGGCAAAGCCTGGTCATCGTCGATCGGGAGACCGACCTGCTAATCGGTCACGTCACATGGTACTGGGAGAGTGAGGAGACGCGGTGGCTCAGCG
>JBBJOE010000047.1:0-13132 GCA_037721765.1 Thermomicrobiales bacterium | reverse complement strand
ACATTAAATATTCCCCCCCACCCCCACCCCCCCCCCCCGCGGCGGCGGGACGGCAGGTGGTCCTCCCGCCGCCCCCGACCACGAAATCACGCTCGACCGATCCGGTCGCAACGACCTTCGCCCACTCACGGGGGCCGTCCACGGGTGCCGCCCCATCGGGCGCATGGCCACGGCGGACCGTTCCGAGCGAGATTCTGACTGGTCCCTGACCGGCACCACACCAACGACCCGCCGGGCCGGGGCATCACGGGCAGAGCCTCCCACACGATCCGGCGCGGGCCGGTGCGCCCTCTCGTCTCGTGCCCCTGCCTACCCCCGCGCTGCGATGACCACCCTATCCTCTCCGGTCGCCCGGACCTCGCGGGACTATCCCGCCTGGCACCCTTCCTGCATCCCCCGCCCCGCCGCGCCCGCACCGTCGCGGTCGCCACGAACCGCGGAGGACCCCCAGAATCATGGCGACCATCCATGCCGCCCCGGCCCAGGACCGCCCCGGGCCCATGGACGGTACCGCCGACCTCGCGGACGACCCCACGCTGATCACCGACCCGGTCGAGTCGGCCAAGGCCGCCGGGCTCCGCTACGTCTCCGACACCGGCCCGGGCATCGGCCGCAAGCGGGCCGGCAAGGGCTGGAGCTTCACCGGCCGCGATGGCAAGCCGATCAAGGACAAGGCCGAGGTGGCCAGGATCAAGGCGATCGGCATCCCCCCCGCCTGGACTGACGTCCGGATCTGCCCGGCCGCCAACGGCCACATCCAGGCCACCGGCCGCGACGCCAAGGGCCGCAAGCAGTACCGCTACCACACCCGCTGGCGAGAAGTTCGTGACGACACCAAATACGCCCGGATGATGGCCTTCGGCCGCGCGTTGCCCGGCATCCGGGAGCGCGTCGAGCATGACCTCCGCCGCCAGGGCATCCCCCGCGAGAAGGTACTGGCGACCGTGGTCCGCTTGCTGGAGACGACCCTGATCCGGGTCGGCAACGACGAGTACGCCAAGACCAACGATTCCTTCGGCCTGACCACCATGCAGAACGAGCACGTCGACATCTCCGGCGCCAAGGTCGATTTCCACTTCCGGGGGAAAAGTGGCGTCGAGCATGCCATCCACATCCGCGATAAACGGATGGCGACCGTCGTCCGGCGCTGCCAGGACCTCCCGGGACAGACCCTCTTCCAATACCTCGACGATGACGGGAACCCCCACTCCATCGACTCGGGCGACGTCAATGCCTACCTGCGCGAGGTCACCGGCGAGGAGTTCACCGCCAAGGACTTCCGGACCTGGGCCGGCACCGTCCTCGCGGCCCGGGCCCTGCAGGAATTCGGCGCGGTCGATTCCGAGGCCCAGGCCAAGCAGAACATCCTCCGCGCCATCGAGGCCGTCGCCGCCCGCCTCGGCAACACCCGCACCATCTGCCGCAAGTGCTACGTCCACCCCGCCGTCCTCGACGCCTACAGCGACGGCTCGATGCTGGGGGCCGCCAAGCAGCGCGCCGACGACGAACTCGCCGAGGACCTCTCCGCCCTCCCACCGGAGGAAGCCGCCGTCCTCGTCCTGCTCCAGCGCCGCCTCACCTCCGGGACCGAGGCCGCCTGACACTGACCGGGACGCGTGGGTGATGCCAACGCGTCCTGGCGATCCCGCCGGCGAGAAGCCACGGGGCAGCCGAGTCCATGCGTCTGGGATCGACCGGACCGGCACAATGCGTCTTGTTCGTCGATGATCGGTCTTGATCGTCTGGCCATGCGGGGGTGGACCTCGTGTTCTCCCGCCGTACCCGACTTCGACATGAGCGAATGACGCCGGCTCCTCCCGTCGTGCGAAGACGTCAGACCCAGGCCGCTATCCGGTTAACCTGGGACGCCTTCGGCGCCGCGCCCACCGCCCCACCACCGGAAGCATCCCCATCCGGGTCGCGATCTCGAACAGGATCAGCACGAGGGCCATCGCCAGCGGCAGGCCCCAGATCGGCCGGAACTCGCGCAAGGCGCCACCGGCGGAGCCGCCCGTCGCGAAGGCCGCCGCCGGGTCGGCGAGGTCCAGCACCCTGCCGCCCGTCCGCGCCGCCAGGGCCCGGAGCAGGGCGTGGCCGCCCGCCTGGGGTCGCGACTCGGGGGAAGGGGGGACGGCGAACCCGGCCAACTCGGTCAGGGTCTCCCCGCCCCGGTCCTGGCGCAGCTCGACCCGGTAGGCCCCCGGCTCCGCGGCGTTCACCCGTGCCTCGTAGCGGCCGGGGGCCGCCTGGACCAGGCTGACCTCCGTCACCCCGCCGGCCGGGTTGGTCACCGTCGCCGTCGTCGCGGCCTGGTCGACGAAGCCGCCGTCCTCGGCCAGCGCATCGACCGAGAGGACGGTCGTCGTGCCGTCCCGGGTGGCGGTGATCCGCAGCGGCCTGGCCTCGGGGTCCGGCAGAGACCAGCGGACCACGTTCGACCAGAACCCGTCGTAGCCTGGCCAGGCCGCCCACTCCCGCGAGAAGTCGGCCCCGTCGTCCCCCGTCCAGGCCACGACCCGGCCCAATCCGTATTGCCACTTCGCCAGTAGCGGGTCCTCCCGGTCGCTGGCCAGCACCACCTGGGCGTTCGGCTTGGCCTCGGCGAAGTCGTACCCGTCCAGGGCGGGCATCGTCTCCGGGTCGAACCCGGCCATGATCGGGCTGGCCCCGGTCTGGATCGGGGAGAACACCCCCCGCAGGACCGACTGGCTCCCGGCGCCGCGCGCCTCCTCCAGCGTGATCCGGGGGATCTCTTCCGGCCGGTCGGTGAAGTGGTAGCGGCCGTCGCCCGTCTCGGCCAGGAACTGGAGAAGCTCCTGGTCGGCATCGTTGCCGATCGCGATCGTCGAGAGGGTCGTGTTCTGGGTCACGGCCGCGTCGAGCAGTTGCTGGTAGCTCTCCCGCGAACCGGTCTGTGACTTGCCGTCGGTCAGCAGCACGATGTGGCGGGCGTCGGCCTCGACCGCGCCGATGGCGTCGAAGCCCAGCGACAGGGCCGGGTAGATCTCGGTCCCACCCCCCGGTTCCAACGCCGCCACCCGCGCCGCCAGGTCCGAGCGGGTCGCATCCCCCGCGATCTCGGCGATCGGCATCACCCATTGCTGCGCCTCGTCGAAGGCCAGCACCCCCACCAGGTCGCCGTCGGCCAGGGCATTGGTCGCCAGCACCACGGCCTGCTTGGCCATGTCCATCTTCGATCCGCCCCCGACCGGGTCATAGCTCATCGAGCCGGAGTGGTCGACGATGAAGAGGATCGCGACTCGCTCCCGCTGCCTTCCTTCGGTTACCTTCACCGTCACCGGCAGGGTCTCCTCCAGCGTCGTCCCGGCGTATCCCCCCGGCCCGTAGGCACTCGTGCCGCCCAGCACGATCAGACCCCGGCCCAGGGTCCGCGTCGCCTCCCGCAGGGCCGCCAGTTGGTCCACGCGCAGTTGTTCGGCGGGCACGTTGTCGAGGACCACCGCGTCGTAGTCCCCGATCTCCGACAGCCGGGCCGGGACCCCGGACGGCGCGACCACCGTCACGGTCGCCCCGCGCCGCTCCAGCGACAGCCGCAGCCGCTCCGGATCGTGCCCCGCCGGGACGACCAGCAAGACGGCGGGCTGCCCCCGGACCACGGTCGCCAGGGGGGCGACGTTGTTTTCGACCAGGACATCCGGCGCCGTGGTCGGCACCACCCGCACCTCCAGGGCGTGGAACCCCGGTCCCAGGTCGGCGACGTTGAATTGGAAGGTCGAGAGCCCCGCCGCGAACCGGGCCGGGATCGCCTGCTCCCGCTCACCATCGACCCATAGCTCGACGCTGCCCTCGCCACCGCTGCCCGAGGCCGCGCTGACCAGGACCGCGAACGGCTCCCCCTGCCAGGTCGCCCCCGGGGCGGTGACGCCATCGACGCGCAAGTCGTCCTGCCCCGTGCCCCCCAGCGGCACGACGTCGATCGGCAGCCCCTCGGCCGCCGCCTGGCCGGATTGGGCCAGGGCCTGCCCCGCGTTTTCGGCCCCGTCCGACAGCAGCACCACCCGTCGCGAACCGCCCAGGGGCAGCGTCCGGGCCAGGGCCAGGGCCGACTCGATGTCGGTGTAGGCGGCTTGCTCGGCCGGGAACGGCACGTCGGCCCAAGCGTCCCCCGCGTCGGCGGCGGCCACCCCCGGCTGGACCAGGTCCGGCGAGCCCCCGAAGCTCACCACCGCCGCCCGCGACGACCCGCCCGCCGAGGCGATCGACTCCCGCACCCAGGCCTCGGCCTGCCCGGCCGTCGCCGGGTCGATGCTGGCCGAGCGATCGACCACGAACACGGTACTCGACGCCCCGCCCCCCGAGGTCAGTAGCGGTTCCGCCAGGGCCAGGACCACCAGGGCCATCGCCCCGGCCCGCAGCCACGGGACAGAACGCGCCAGTCGCCGTCGCCGCACCCCCGTCGTCATCCCCAGGAGCCAGACCACCGGCACGATAGCCAATAGCCAGAGGGCGGCGGGCCGCGCCAGGGTGAATCCGATGTCGATCATGACCGCACCGTCCCCGCCCGGCCCGGCCGGAGCGACCGGAGCCCTCTCCCCCTGCCCAGCACGATGCCGTCTCGCGTGAAGATCGTCACCAACCACTCCAGGGAGAGGGCCGCCAGGGCCGCCAGCGCGAACAGCGGCCAGAGGTCGTTGAGTCCAGCCCGGCCGGGATCGGCGTCGCCGCCGCTCGCGGTCGCCAGCGTCTCCGCCAGCCCGGGCCGGGGCCGGGGGTCGGACTCGGCCGGGTGCCCGGCGTTGACCACGAACCGCCCACCCCCCAGGATCGTCCCGTCCGCCCCCCGCTCCGCCACCGCGTACGACCCGGGCTGCCCCGTGTCGGTGAAGGCGACCTCCCGGGCGATCGCCACCGCCCCCGTCCCCCGTGGGTCGGCCGCCGGCACCGGCAGCGTCACCGGGTCGCCCACGGGCGGGTCGATCGAGACCCCGGCGGTGTCCGCGCCCGGCTGGTAGACCAGGGGGTCACCCAGCGGCACGGCGGCGGGCAGCCCGCTGGGGACCAACTCGGCGACCACGTTGGCGATCAGGATCGGGAAGGCGACCCGCTGCCGGATGTTCGACTGCTCGATGTCGAACCCGATCGTCACCGCCGGGCGCCCCTCCAGCTCCGAGCGGAACAGGATCGGCCCCGCCTCTGCCGACACCACCGGCGGTTGCCCGCTGGCCAGCTCGTAGACCGGGATCGGGCCGAAGGTCAGCCCGGCCAAATCCACCCCCCGCAGCAGCGGGTCGTCGGCGGCGACCCCGGTCACCCCCGGCGCGGCCATCTCGCCCCGGGTCGGGAACGGGCTGCCCGGCGGCGGCTGGACGAACAGCAGCGCCGCGTCCGGCAACACGGCCGGCGGCGCGACCCGCTCGAAGACGACCAGGTCGAACCCGCCCCCGGCCCGCGCCTCCCCCTCGTCGCTGGTCACCGTCGTGACCCTGGCCCCCGGCAGCACCTCCAGGGCCCGCTGCAGCGCACCGGGCAGGTCGGAGACGAGGAGGATCTCCAACGCCAGCGAACTGTCCTGGAACAAGACCAAGGCGGCCCGGTCGTCCTCCGGCAGGGCATCGCTGGTCAGGACCTCGACCCCGACCTCCCGCACCCCGGGCGCCAGGCGCCAGGTCAACTCGACCGGCTCCCCCCCGGGCGGCAGCGTCACCTCGTCCCGCCGGACCTCGAAGCCATCGGTCCGGACCAGCACCTGGGTCCGGACCGATTCGGTCCCGAAGTTGCCCAGCCGGGCATAGAGGTCCGACCGGGTCGCGTCGCCCGGGGCCGTCCGGCTCGACAGGCCGGTGACGGCGACATTGGCCGGCGGGGCGGCCGGGTCCCCGATCAGGACCAGCCGAACGGGCGCCCCGAGATCCGCCACCACGCCGGGGTCCGCCGTCACGGCCCCGTCGGTGATCAGCACCACCTCGTCCCGCTGGCCGGGCAGGAGGAGGTCCCGGGCCAGGACCAGCGCCCCGGTCAGGTCGGCCCGCCCGCCCGGCGCCGGGGTCTCGCCCAGGCGCTCCCGCAGCCGGGCCAGCGCCGCCTGGTCGGTGGCACCCATCGTCACCGTCCGTGTCCCGAGCACCAGCACCGTCGCCACGTCGCCCTGCCGCAGCCCGTCCAACTCGGCCAATGCCGCCCGCCGCGCCAGGGCATAGCGACGCTCGCCCGCGTCGATGTTCCCCCCGGTCATCCCCATGCTGGTCGAGCCGTCGAGCAGCACGATCACGTGCCGGGCCTCGGCCGGTGCCACCAGCCCGGCCCAGGCGCCGGTCACCGCCGGCCGGGCCAAACCGATCGCCAGCAGCGCCGCGATCAGCAGGTGCAACAGGAGCAGCACCGTCAGCGGTGGCCGCCGGAACCGGGTCGTGTCGGTCTGCTCCCGGGCCGCCAGGTGCCAGAACCGCAGCGCGGGCACCGGCCGGGGCGGCGGGATCGTGTTCCGCATGTGCAGCAGCACGATGACCGGCAGGGCCAGCAGGGCCAGCAACCCGGCCGGGATCAGGAGTTGGGGCGTGCTCATCCGAGGATCCCCCGCTCGCGCAGCAACTTGGCGACCAGCGTCTCCACCGGCCAGTCGGTCTGGAGCCGGACGTACTCGACGTGCTCCTCCCGGCAGACGGACTCCAGGCTCGCCAGCCAGGTTCCCATCGACGCCCGGTACCGCGCCAGCACGGCCTCCCCCGGGACGACCAGCAGCCGGCCGCCGTCCTCCACATCGACCAGTTCGGCCGCGCCCGACCTCCCGCCCGCCGCCAGCATCGCCGCCGGGTCCAACTCGGCCGGGTCCATCACCTGCAACACGCTGGCGTGCCAGCCGTGGGCCCGGTACCAGCGCAGCGCCGTCACCAAATCCTCCGGGTCTCCGGAGAGCAGGTCCGAGATCAGGACCAGGATGCCAGGCCGCCGCCGCCGGTGCCCATACTCGGACAGCACCCGCGCCACGTCCGTCGTCCCGCCGCCCTGGATCGCCCCGGCGAAGCGCAGCAGCGGCACGGCCTGGTTCCGACCCTGGGCCGGGCCGAAGGGCACCGCCGTCTCCGCCCCGAAGGGGGTCAGCGCGACCCGGTCGAAGTGCCACAGGGCCACGTAGCCGATCGTCCCCGCCAGCCGCTGGGCATAGGCCAATTTGGTCGGTCCGGCCTCGCCGCCCCGCCAGTCCATCGAGGCGCTGGCATCGATCAGCAGGTGGATGTCCAGTTCCGTCGTCACCTCGCTCATCCGGACGAACAGCGTGTCGAGACGGGCGTAGGTGTTCCAGTCGATGCGGCGAAAATCGTCCCCCGGGCTATACCGCTTGAAGTCCGCGAACTCCGGCGACGACCCCCGCCGCCGCGACCGGTGCTCCCCGACCAGCCCGGCCGACAAGGTCGACCGCGACTGCACCGTCAGCCGTCGCAACTGGGCCAGGAATGCCTCCGTGAACAGGGGCTCCCCATCCCCGCCCCCGAACCCCGCCCCTCCCACGGGTCCCCGCCCCGGACCGGTCGCACCCCGCCCCGCCCGCGGCATCCACGCCGCCCACGACTTTGCCATCGGGAGGTGCCTGGCCCGGTGATCACAAGGTGACAACACATCCGTAGGGGCGCCGCTCGCCGCGCCCGGTGGCCGGACGGGTCGTTCACACTTGGACATCGTGTCCGGGGAAAGGGTGCGGCAAACGGCCCCACCAATCGTCCGGCATCCCAACGCGATCGGTTACGTCGAAGCTGGAATTCGCCTGAGTTCTCCATCGAAACGCACGGCAGGTGGAAGGGCGCAGCAAGCGGCGCCCCTACGAGATGGGTCCTCCCACATCGTGGCCGCACATTTCGAGAGTAACGGAATGGAGACGCCACGGCCCAACAACACGTCCGGCCACCGGGCACGGTAAACGGCGCCGCGTCGCCGGCCCGGGCGCAAGATTGCGTCTGCCGGGGCGATGTGGGCCACCTCAACCTATCGTCATCATCCCACCCGGACCCGGTAGTCTCAAAGCCAACGAGACGGCCGGGGATGCCCGGGAGAACACGAGGTCCTCCCGGGCGCCTCGCCCTCACATCGTCCCGGTCACCCGCGCCGGATCCGCCGCCGCTTCCCCCGTCGACCTCTCCCCCGCGTGGGAACACGGCCCACCGGCTATCGTCCCCACGCGCCGACACGGGTACGTTCACCATCCCGACCCCCATCACGGCGCCGCCGGGTCGGAGAAATAATCCTCGACCAAGTCTCGGTAATCCGGGGGGACCCGGTTGCTGTCCGGGCCCGCCTCGCCCACCTCGCCCTGGGTGGCGGTGCCGCCACCGCTCGCCGTGCCCGACCCGGAGCCGAGACTGGCCGACCCGCTCGACCCGCCCGTCTGGACCCCCTGGCCGCCGGTACCGGAGAGGCTGACCGTGGTCTCGGTGTCGCCCGGCGCGGTCGTCTGCTCACCCGTCGCCGGGTCGGCTCCGGTCACCTGCTGGTCGGCCGGGTCGCCGCCGCCCGGCTCGCCCTGGCCGGCGTCGCCGGGTTGCCCCTCGCCCGATTCGCCGTCCCCCGTCCCGGCGCCCGCACCCGAAGCGGCGGATTCTCCCTCGCCCCCGGCCTGGCCGCCCTCGCCGGACTGACCGGGTTCGCCCTGGCCCGGCGCGCCCGCCTGACCCGCCTCATCGGGCGCGCCCTCTCCCCCCGAACTCGCCTCGCCATCCCCCTGGCCGGGCTGCTGGGGGTCGCCCGCGCCCTCGCCCGCGCCGGGTTGGCCGCCGCTGGGCTCGCCCGGTTGGCCCTGGCCCTCGGACGGTGGCTCGCCGGCGCCCGGTTCCCCGGCCTGGCCCTCGCCGGCCGCCGCGTCGGCCCCGGCCCCCGGCTGGCCGGTCTGGTCCTCGCCGGAGGGATCCCCGCCCGGATCCCCCCCGGCTCCCTCCTCGCCCGGCTCCTGCCCGGCCGACCCGGGATCGGCGGGGTCGCCCGGGCTCCCCGGGTCGCCACCCTCCGAGCCCGCCTGGGCAGACTCCGCGCCCGGTTCGCCCGCCTGGGCACCCGCCATCTGCTCGTCCAGCTCCCCGGCCGGGATCACGTCCTGGCCGGTCTCCTCGACCGCGTCGCCCAGGTCGCCCATCCCGGCCCGGGCCGGTTCTCCCCCGGTCTCCAACCCGGCCGCCGCCGCCTCGGCCGCCCCGGCCAGGCCCTGGCCTCCCTCCGACATCTCCCCCGCCGCCCCTCGGAGGTCCTCGGCCAGGGCCTGGCGGGTCTCGGGAGAGATCTGGTCGGCCTGCTCGCCCAGGGCCCGGAGTTCCCGCGCGGCCCCGGCGTAGTCGCCCGCCGCGATGTCCTCGGCCGCCGGCCGGGTGATCGCGTGGTCGGCCAGGGCCTCCCCCAGGCTCTGGAGATCGGCCTCCGCCTCGTAGGACCGCCGGGCCCGCGCCCGGACCTCGGCGATCGACGGGGCCTCGCCCGCCGGCGGCGTGGCCGCCGCGACGGCTTCCTCCCGCGCCTGGGCCAGCCGCTCGCTGGCGGGGACGAAGGCGGGCACCATCCCCGCTCTGGTCCCCGGCAGGTCGCCCCCGGCCCCGCGCATGAACGACAGGGCCGCGAAGAGCAGGGCACAGGCGGTCGCCAGCACGATTTCCCGCACGGGTGCCTGGTGCCGGAACGCCGGGTGGTGCCGCAGCATCGTCAGGATGTTGGCGGCGTCCGCCACCTGGAGATAGGTGATCCGGGCCCGTTCGCCCTCGGCCGGCACCTCCCGGCCCAGGTTCGCCAGCGCCGTCGTCGTCCGCTCGTGCAGCCCGAAGCTGCGGTCCAGCATTCGGGCCACCCGATCCGGAGCCGGCCGCGTCAGGGTCGCGAAGACGACCCCGGCGGCGACGAAGACCAGCGACAGCGTGATCAGGCGGGGTGCCGTCGGGCCCGGCCCACCCGCCATCGCCACCAGCGACCAGGCGCACCCGACCAGCAACCCGAGCCAGGTCGACCGGCCCAGGATCGTCAGGGCCCACTGGAGCCTGATCCGCCGCAGGAGCGTCCCCAGCACCATGCTGACCTGCTCGCCGGCCGGTCCCGTGTCCCGGGGCAGGGCGGGCACCGCGCCCGGCAACGACGGCGCGGGGAGGTCGGACCCCGCCCAATACGGGAACCAGAGGGCCTGCCACAGCGACGTCCTGGGATCGTGCCGGACGCGCCGGGCCTGCCCGCGGGCCAACCGGGTCACCGTGCCGGGCAGGGCGTTCGCCTGCTTGCCCGCCCGCTCGACCGCCCGCCCGGCCCGCGGCCAGGGTGCGGTGACCCTGTCCATGCCCGTTCGCTCAGCCATGTCGCGCGCACCGCCCGTCGCCCGGCCCGGCCCCTGGCCCATCGACGGACCACCGCCGCTCGCCGCGTCGCGATGGGTGTCGCCCCGCATACCCGCCCGACCGGAAGGGTCGGACTCGCATCCAAGGAGCAATGACGGTGACCATCGACCCAGGTCGCCCGGCAGCGGGGGGATGTCCGGCGGCGGCTCCCCCATGTTCCCGGCCGACCCGTCCACCGTGGGAGATGCCCATCTCGAAAGGTCGCCGCTTGCCGCGCCCTCTCACCGGACGAACGATCCGTTGTGCACCACCCCGTCCGGCGATCACCATAGTCGCCGTGGTCCCGATCCTCGCCATGGTCCCGATCGTCAGGTCACCCATCGCTCAGCCCCAATCCAGCGGCGCGGGGCCACGCGTCCAGAGCCAGAGCGCCAACCAGGCGGCGGTCACCGCCGCCAGCGCCCCCAGCAGCAGCACCAGCCGCCGCTGGCGCGCCTCCAACGTGTCCAGCACGGCGTCAGCCCGCTCCCGCAGTTCGTCATCGCCCAGGGCCGCGAACCGGGACCCCGCGTCGAGGGCGGCCGAGCGGGCCTGGCGGTAGTCGCTCCAGCGGTGGACCCGCCGTTCGGCCTCTTCCAGGGCGGCGACCGCCGCCAGGCCGGACACGGCCGTCTGGTCGTACGTCTCCAGCAGGGCCCCGGGCTGGTGCTCGGGCGGCAGCAGGGCATATTGGGCCCGGGCCTGGGTCACCAGGGCCCCAGCCCGGTCGTAGGTGTGCAGTTCCAGGGCCTGCTGGGCCTGGGTCATCGCCGTCTCGGCCTGGATGCCGGTCTCGCTCAGGCCCAGCAGTTCCTCCGTATCGTCCAGCCGGGTCCCGTCGCCGAGGTCGGTGTAGAGCCGCCACGACTGCTCCAGCGAGGCCCGCGCCCCGGCGTAGTCGCCCGCCATCAGGGCATCTCGTGGCCCGGCCAGGTCCAGCGCGGCCACCAGGTTGACGCGCCAGTCCCCTCCGGTCCAGCGCGGCAAGTTGTCGCGCCACTGGGCCTCGATGTCGCTCGCCCCCCGGTTGTAGGCGGCCCGCATCGCCATCCGCCAGTCGGGTTGGGTCCGCGCCTGGGCCAGGAAGGCCCGGAACGAGCGGAAGCCGTACCTGTCGAGCAGGAACGCCACGGCGGCGTAGCTCTCGGCCTCGCTGAGCGCCTGCTCCCCGGTCAAGGGTCGCCGCCGGTTCAGGTCCGACCAGGAGAGCAGGACGCCCCCCTGGTTCGCCGTGGTCACCAGGGAGGCGATCCGGGCCAGCCGGGGCGTGATCGGCCGCTCGACGTAGAGGGCCATCCCCTCGGCGAAGCCGCGCGGCAGGTTGCCGCCGCTCGCCACCTCCAGCACCACACGGGTGGTCACGTGCCGCAGGGCGTTCTCGATTTCCAGTGGGGAGCGGTTGACGAGCCGGGCCAGGTGCAGGTGGACCCGCCGGGCCGCGGGTTCGGTGATGATCCCCAACCCGTCCGTGGCCCCGGCCGGCAGGCCGGCCGTCATCGCCTCGAACGTCGCCGCGTCGGCGTAGGCGTAGATGGCGAAGGTGACCGGCGTCTCGACCGCGAAGAGCATCGTGCCCTCGGCGTGGGCCCGCTCGACCGGCGGCCCGTAGGCGGCGGCGAGGTCGGTCGCGGAGATCGCTACCCCGGCCTGGACGAAGAACGTCACGTGCTCGGTCGAGGCCGCGACGAACGGCCCACCCGTCCCGCCCGGCGGGGCGGGGACCGGCTCCCCCGCCGGGGCCTCGGGATAGACCGGCGCCGGGAACGGCGGCGGCGGCGGGGCGTTAGGAGAGAGCGAAACTGGGAACGGCGAAGGCGGCAGCGGCTCGACGGTCGCCGCCCCCTGGCCCATCACCCCCACCGGTCCCACCCCGGCGAACGCCAACGAGAGCAGCAGGGCCAGGGCAAGGACCAGCGGCATCCGGAGCCCTCCGTTCACCACCGGGACGTGCCGGTGGTGACCGGGGCGGCGGAACCGGACAGGCATCGTGCGGGTCGGCCACATCACGTCAATTGGAGAGGCACGACGGGGAAGGGGACCCGATCCCCAGCGTCGCGACGGCTCGCCATGACCCGTCACGTGTCGTCCCGCCGTGCGGGACAACACGTGACCCTCCCTTACCTGGTGTGGTGCCATCCCGTTCATCCGCGACGCCGGGACACCCACGGGCCGGGTCATCGGACGTGATACCGGGGCCAGTGGACGACCGCGTAGCGGGGCGCCTCGTCGTGTTCCGGCGCGCATCTCCGTAGGGGCGGACCCCGTCCCCTGCCGCCATTCGCCACCTCCACGTTCGCATCTCGCGGCCATGGCCAGGTCGTGATCGGCAGATGACCCGCACGCCGATCCTGGCACGGTCGCCCACCCACGATCGGGGGATGGCGGGGGAGGGGAGGGGCGACTGCGAGGGGCCATCGCGCCCTCCTCGACGACGTGAGCGACGGATTCGGCGTCAGGCAGCGGCGGATATGAGCGTGGGAAGGTGGCCAGCGACATCCCCGGGCCTCTGACCCGCGACGCGGGGGGGGACGGGCTGGCCCCGAGGATCGTCCCGGACACGATCCGTGCAGGTCCGTCAGTATAGCAGGGGACCCCGGCCGCCCCGGCGGTCATTCACCGCCCCTCCGTCGCTCGCCGCACTCACGGATGGGGATGCGCCGACGCCCACCGTTTCCCGACAGCGCTCGGGGCATCGCCCCGACGACCCCCACGCATCGATCACCGTGACCGGACAGCTCGACCCCACACCGTATTCCCGGGCTCGTGGGGGTGGGCGACTGTCCGGTGAGTGGGAAACGCGGCCCCCGGCTCGTCCGGGCCAGGCGGCCACGATCCTGCGA